>JASLCA010000201.1 GCA_030146225.1 Sphingobacterium sp.
GAAACAACTCATCCACAATCCCATTGCGGCTTTCAGCCGATAAGACCACCACCTTCAGTTCAGGCTGCACCTGCTTAACGGCTTTTACCAGGTCAATGCCATTTGAAATTTGCTGAGAGGTTTCATCATCTTCAAAAATAAGATCAGTTATAAGCAAATCATAAGGCGATGCATCTCGCAAAGCATTTTTAACCCAACTTAAAGCATCGTCACAGTAATAAACATATTTTACATCTTGTATACCAAAGTCATGAAGCGTTTTTTGAACAGAAAGGTTCGCTATTTCATGATCCTCAGCGATGAGTACTTTTCTAAACATAGATTATTGTTGTTTTAAGAAAGCGGAATGAAGACCTCAATTCTAAGACCCTTACCAACCTCACTGACAAAGTTAATTGTACCAGCTAGAGATTTAATACGGTTTCCCGTACTCCGCAGACCGTTGCCTTCAACAAGCCCGTTCTGAAATCCTTGCCCATTATCTTGATAGAAGATACAAAGTCCCGCAGCAGAACTAGAAAATCGAATAAGCACATCCGTGGCTCCACTATGCTTGCGCATATTTACCATAAGCTCTTGCAGGATAGCCAAAACTTCTTTTTTGGTATTATCCCCTATTTGTTCCCAAAGTTCCACTTCATTACCTGCAATAAGGATTCGGCAGTGATCCGAGGAAAATGATCTTAATAAAGTCCCCACCACCTCCGTGCATTGAAGCTTAGCTGGAACCTGGCCTTCGGCCTCATAAGATATATCCCTAGATTTATTGTACATATCCTCCAAGCGATCCAACACATCATCCCGATCCAACTCCTGCCTATACTCGATTTCAGACATAACCCGATAGATTCCATTCGCAACAACATCGTGTACCTTTCTGGAGAGCTTCAGCTGTTCAGCCTTAATCCTATTCTCATTGTCCAATTTAAAGTGCTCCTTACGCTTTTTATACCAGGCTATTCCCCCTACAATTACCAGCACAACAGCCACTGCAAGGCTCCAGGTCCAAAAGCGTTGAAGCGTTAAGGAATAAGCCTTTTCGGTATTCTCCTTTTGCAGCTGTAAGTTGTCAGACTTACCTTTTTCTACCTCATATCGTATCAGTGCAAACTGATTCTTAGCCTTTGAACGGGCTTCTTGCAGGCTATCCGCAAGCGACTTATAGCGCTCAAAATAACTTCTCACCTTGCTATTCCCTGAAAATCGAACCAACCTTTGCAAGGCCCTCACCTGTGCATCAGCACTATTAATCTGAATCGCTATTTGGTAATGCTTTAAGGTATAGTAAAAGGCAGAATCAATTTGAGTTTCAGCATAGTAATCCGCAAGCTGCGCATAACTCGCATTCTGCCCCCATACATCTTTTTCCTTGATCCGTATGGCCAAGGCATTTAGGTACTGATCAACAGGCCTAAACTGCCGGTTCTCTTCCCACATAAGATTAGCTTGATTGGAGCTAAACCGCGCATACTGAATGCTATTGGGCTTTACCTTAGCTAGGATTTCATTAAAAATAAGCAGGGCCTCTTTGTATCTTTTTAAATGCTGATAGCTGAGCGCCATATTGTTTTTATAAATCAGATTATTGAGCGAATCATCTGAAAACTTAATCGCCAGTTTATAAAAGGAAATTGCCTGTTCAGAATCATTAAGCTTATCTGTGGCAGTAGCTAGGTTATTATAATTGGTACTTAAGTAAATACGATGTGTAGGATCCTGTATATTCAGGTAGCCTATGGCTTGTAAGGCAGTTTCTTGCGCCCCATAATAGTCACTCTGCTCGCGCTGCGTAATTGCCATATTTATTAAGCATTTGGCCACGCCCAGACTATCCTTTTGTTCCAGAAAAACTAGCCTTGCCTTGTCAAAGAAGAAAAATGAACTATCCCCCTTGCCTTCATCCAAAAACGCATATGCCTTATCAAAGTCCGGATTAAGCATAGGCAGCTTGCCCGAATGCTGCGGCTTCGAACAGGCAAAAAACATGAAAATTATTATATAAATGCTGAAATATTTCAAGACAAGATAATTTCTACCGAAATTATGAAATATTAACGTTTATTCAAGCATCTTAAACAAGGAAGATAAAAAGCAGCTAAAGCTGCTTTTTATACCTTAATAGCTATTTTCCTTTAGGCGGGCGAACCGTTCCTTCAGAGCCTTCATCCGTGCCAGGAGGAGGCGGCGGCGGCGGAGGTACGGGAGTACCCATTGTATATGCACTTCCACCAGTATTATTGTCCACATTGCTTGGATAGCCAAACAATAGCGCTAAAATTAAGTACCACATTTTTCCAAAAAATTAAAAGTCAAAAAACGAGTAGGCCCACATGCTTCATGCATGGGATTGCTACTATTGCTTTCAGAAGGCCTTCTGAATTTTTCGGGAAGCGTGTGTAGGAGTTACGAGCATCAAAAACTGCTTCCCAAATGGGTTAATGACTTTCGTAACAGCTACAAATAAAATCAGCCAAAGGCATTGCCTAGCAAGGCTAGAACAGCTACTCGGCTGATTTCAAGAACAAAATTAATAGGATAGACAGACTGTAAATCAGCAAATTCCGAAGTTTCCGATATTTCCATAAATTCCGAAAGAAGGGGCTGCACAGCGCGCAAAAAGGAGGTATAAAGAAGCATTTCGAATACGGTTTCCCGTAAAATGAAAATGCCCAGTTGAGTATTTTTGAGGAAATGTTTGCATTTAACCTATTTAAAAAGGCCGTAAAATCCGCCTATAGAGATAAAAAGATGCAGGAGGAGCTACATTACAAGATGGACAGCCCTTCGCCTGCCAACCTCAGAGACTATTGTTTAATATGTCTAGCAAGAGGTATGTCCAATGCTGACCTACAAGTTTTTAATGATTATTTTAATCCAACCCATAAGTATGCCGAGCTGGAAAGGGCCATTGAGCGCGTTGAACTCGGAAGATTAAAGTCCCTACAACAGTTTATCCTTGACAAGACCACCGATCCGGACGAGCTTATTATAAAGCTCCTTGCGGTATTAATAGACTTTAATCCTAGGCCTTATCGCGCAAAAGATTGGATATGCCCCAGCCCATCAACGGATCAGATCGGGCTAAAGCCTAGCTCAAAATCGGTTGATACAACTTTAAGAAGTAAATTAGTGAATGAAAATAAAAGCCGCACAGGCTTAAC
>JASLCA010000231.1 GCA_030146225.1 Sphingobacterium sp.
TAAGTGATGCTGAAAAACAATTCATCCATGATCAACCAGATTCCTATGTGAGTTTGCTCTTGCTGTACCGCTTAGGTTCTCGGTACACGTCTGATGATTATGCAAAGGCATTTGCCACTCTTAATCCTCGATTCAGAGAAACAAATATGGGAAAAGAGATGCAAGCTGCTATTGAAAAGGCTTCCGTAACGGCTAAGGGTGTCCAAGCTATACCTTTTGATGGGTTAACAGCAGATGGAAAGCCATTTAAGCTTTCGGATTTAAAAGGACAGGTCGTGCTTATAGACTTTTGGGGTAGTTGGTGTGGTCCTTGTCGGGCAAGTATGCCACATCTTAAGGAGTTGCACGAGCGCTATAAAGACAAAGGCTTTGAGATTGTTGGGGTTGCGCAAGAGCGTGGAAAGACTTTAGAAGAGTCAAAAATCAGCTGGAAGAAAGCAATTGATGAACTGGGTATACACTGGGTGAATGTCTTAAACAATGAGGGCAAGGATAACATGGATATTGTGAAATCCTATAATGTAAGTGGCTTCCCAACAAAGATTCTTCTGGATGCTGAAGGCAAGGTAATCCTGCGGGTAGTGGCATCTGCTACCGATGATATTGATATCGCTTTAAAGGAGATTTATGGCTTTTAAAACCCTCTGCAATCACATTTTTTTACTTTTTACAATAACTATGTGCAATCGATATAAACAGTTTATAGGCGCTATACTGCTACTTGTCTTGACAGGTATTTCCTTAAGTGCTAGGGCACAAGTTAAGCCTGCGTTCATACAGGGGATGACACAGGCTATACAGGATAAAGATGCTAGCTTATTAAAGCCCTATTTGTCGCCAGTCTTTACGGTCGCGGGGCATCATGGGGAAGGAGCTAACTTTCGTTTAAATCAGATTGTCAGCAATTATCCTTTAGCAGTTGTTACCGCATTAGCAGAAAAAAAAGTTTCTAAAGGAAAAATCTATGATCTTGAATTTTTAAAGCAAGATGGCAAGGTCGATAAAAGCCAAGCCCTTGTCGATCCAAATGGAAAGCTATTGTATATCAATCTTTTTGACCAGCTATATGGCCTTAAGCGCCATCCACAGTCGGCGCTCTTGGCACAAATCCCTTTTGAAAATCATAATGGGTCCATTATTTTGACCGTGCAGATCAACGCCTTAAAACGGCCGATCAAATTACTATTTGATACTGGAGCTGATGGCATGGCAGTAAGCCAAGCGCTGGCTGATGAAATTGGACTAAAGATTAGCAGAGAGAATAATGCCTCTGTTGTGGGCGGTAACAAAACCATACAAGTTTCTGATGGGAATACGGTGTTGTTAGATACCCTTACCCTCAGTGGAATGGGGATTGCTATCTTTCCCGAAATGGGACGGGATCATGCCGAAGGAATAATCGGGAATTCCTTAGTAAGAAAGTTTATTACACATATTGACTACGATAATAACCTACTATCACTCTATTCCTTTGGACCGCATAATTATCAAGGGAAAGGACAACTTGTCCCTATTACCATGCCTTCTGGGGTACTATTATTGCCAGGACAATTAGATATAGTACAGGGGAAAAGCTATGCTGGGAATTTTGTATTTGACACAGGCGCAGCCTACGATTTGATCTGTTTTAGACCATTTGTAAGACAAAATAAATTACTTGTATCTGGCTTTAAGCCAGAGGTACAGGCTGCAACAGTAAGTATGGGCATATCCTCCCCAACATTTCTAGGCCAGAGTTATCAATTTGCATTAAGCCCATTGCCTGCTATGGCGGGGTTACCTGTAACCTTAATGGGAGGCAGCAGTGCAAATGAAAGTTGGGACCCTGGAGCAGATGGATCTATTGGCGTTCGTTTGCTGAGTCGGTATAATATGACAATAAATTTAGCGGACAGTGAGGTGTACTTTAGTCCCAATAAGCTCTATCCATATCCGCAAGATTTTGTGTTGGCCGGTTATCAATTTGGCTGGAACAATAAGGCGGAGCTCGTTGTTCTAAGTGCTGCTGGGTCAGCACCTGAGGTCGCCAATGGTTTAAAGCCAGGCGATGTGATACAGCATATTGCAGGCCTACATGCGCAGAACCTACTTAAGAAACCGAGTTTGATTGCTGACTTTCAAGCGAAGGCAAAGGCGGGAAGTAAAGTAGAAGTAAAGCTTCTCGATCATACAATCATTATGCTTTAAGCCGATCAAGTAAGGCAATAAAAATAAAAGACTAAACCAATGAAGAAAACTATTTTATTATATTTAATGACAGTCCTTTTAGTAGGAGTACATACCAGCAGTAGTGCACAGCAGAATCATCTATTTACTGGTTCTTTTGAAGCTTGTAAAGCACAAGCAGCAAAAGAGAACAAGATGATTGTGATTGATCTGTACTTTGAAGGCTGTATGCCTTGTAAACAGATGGATGACCAAGTTTTTCCTGATCCAGCAGTAGTAAAGCTGTTAACGCCAGATTTTATCTTGTTTAAAACCGATGTATTTAAAGAAGAAGACGGAATGAAACTAGCGAGGAAATATGGAGCAAGTGGATTTCCTACTTATGTCATGGTCGATGCTGCTGGAAAAGCAATGCTTATTGAAGCAGGATTTTTTGCTGTGGATCGTTTTGTGCCTTTGCTTCAAAAGGCCAAAGCCCTACGTGATGCGGGTCAATTTTTAGCTTTTGATACTGATTTAGACAAGAAGTATCCGGCGTATTACAATCACCGCTATATGCGCAAGGGAGAGAAGGGCGAAATCGCCGAACTGCGTACCTACCTGCAAGGAAAAGACTTGTCCCAAGAGGTTCCATTTGTCGTAAGCACGCTGGTCAATGATGCTGAAATAAATCAGTTTGTATATGCGAATCTACCCCTATTGGTACAAAAGTATAGCAGTACTTTATTATTGAATAAAGTAAATACGATTGCAGGGCAAAAGTTGCAAGAACATGGTCAGCTCAAACAGTTAGACGGCTTGAAAAAGACATTGGATTATATTCGTCCTGTTTACAATGATCGCTTATGGACTGTATTTATGCCTTCATTTATCGCCTCTTATTACAAAGGGGGGCAGGATGCTGATGCATATTTAACATTAGCTGAAAGTTATGACATCTTCCCTACATGGGCGCATCGTAGCAATGCTCTAGGGGAAGTTATTATCGCTCAGAAGGATAATGCTGTATTCTTGGAACGTCTTAAAAAAGAGTATCTGACTGAACAGCGCAAATCGGAATTGGACAACAGCGATCAATATAAATTAAGCTTGATCTATGCATACCTCGGAGATTATCAAGCCGCAGCAGCAAGCTTGCAACCATTATTGACTCTTGACTTATCGAGCCCCATGTATGCCCTTAAGAGCGAAGACGTGCAGGCATTACAAGCAGCCATCGCTAAGAAAGATCTCCGTGCTTTTCAAGCTAAGAACGTAAAAAAAGCAATTCCCATGAAAATGGATTAAATCTAAAAAATTATGAAAAAAAATCTATTATTTGTCGTCGTGGCGATTTTCACGACATTATTTGCACAAGCCAACAGCCCTAGTAACATCAATGGGAGTATCGAAGGCTTAACAGCCAAAACGGTAGCATTATACAAAGTATATAATGGCCGATTGGTGGAGATTGCGACTTCCAATCCAGATGCCTATGGAAAGTTTGCTTTCCGTTTTACACCTGAATATGAGGGCTTATACTCCATTGGTACAGGCAGTTCATTAAGTCAACAAGGATTTAATAGGTTCTATTTCCGCGGTGGAGAAGAGCTCAACCTTGTTTTAAATAAAGAAGGTTATACCCTTGTTGGAAAGAATAGCAAGGAGAATGAAGCTTTATTCGCTTGGGATAAACAATCTCAGGAGTTCAAAACTAAAGGTACAACTCCAGGAGGAATGAGCACCTATGTGGACTTCTTTCCAGAAGTAGAGGCAATGAAAGGGCAAATTCCTGCTATTGCAAAATCTGCAAAAACTGGCAATCCTGTTTTTGACAAGTTTTTTGCCAAATTGGTAGAGACAGACTTTGCATATTACACTATTTCGTATTTGTATATGCCACGCACTGCACATCCAAGTAAGGAAGAGATGAGTGATTACTATACAGCTTTTGATGCGGATAAGTTTTTAACGGATGATTTGTTAAAGTTCCCATATGGCAATCGTTTCTTAGGCAACTTGGTGTTCCGTAAGGTTGATTTAGCTAAGAAGCCAACCTTTGAAGATCAGGTAGCTGCAATTCCATCCGATGTATTAAAAGGACAGTTTATCCTTCAGCGTATTGAAGGAGCACGTTCGTACCTTGAATTTCAAGAGATGAACGATAAGTTCAAACAATATTTTACGCTTCCTGAGCAGAAGGAACGTATAGTTTTGGTGGAAACCAAGTTAGTGGAAACAAAAGCCGGTGTTCCTGCTTTTCAATTCTCCTTTCCAGATATCGATGGCAAGAAAACTAGCCTAGCAGATCTAAAAGGAAAGGTTGTCTTATTGGATATGTGGGCTACCTGGTGTGGGCCTTGTCGTGCAGAGGAGCCGCATTGGGAGAAGTTAAATGAGGCTTTTAAAGGTAAGGATGTTGCCTTCGTAGGCATCTCTACAGATCAGGATAAGCCAAAATGGGAGGAATATCTTAAAAAGAATGGCCTGAAAGGGATTCAATTACATGCTGGAGTAGGAAACCCATTGTCCGAAGCCTACAAGGTGAACAGTATTCCACGCTATATTTTGATCGATAAGGCTGGCAAATTAATAAGCGCAGATAGCCCACGTCCTAGTGACCCAAAGCTAAAAGCACTTATTGAAGAGTGGCTTGTAAAATAATTTTGTTTCATATGTTTAGTTTAGGCTACTTCTGCGGAGGTAGCCTTTTTTATTTAGAGCTAGATGCTACATAAGTATTTATAGTTCTCGGACATAAATGGTTGTTTAGCAACTTGCAATCCTATAGGCTTTCGAGCTATGGACTAGCTGCTGTAAATTCATTGTTTCAAAATTGGCTCTGGGCTGCATTTGAGCCTATTTTGAATAAGAATTCCTTTCAAGAAAATGTGGAGCTTCTATAGCCTGTAATCTCCGATTTATGTCATAATACGAGACCAAAGGTTGTTATTTAGAATGATTTTAAATAGATTTGATTAGACCTTACAATCATGGTCTTCATCTGATTTAAAACTCATTAAGCCGTGCATATATATTCTAAAATTCTAGAGTTAGATGTTTTGACAGCAGACTATGTACTGCCTGATAGGTATATGGAGGACGCAGAATTATTGACTACAGAAGTTAAGCTTAAAACGCCTATGGATGAGGAAATTCAGGTCAATTCGCTTTTTTGTTCTGGCTTATATATACAAGAATCTCAGATGAAATCAGGGCAGCAGGATTTCTCTGAATCCTTCTTAACCACAGGCCCGCATATTCGCTTTTTCTTTTATATTGACGGTCATTCTTCCGTTTGTCGTGGTGCAGGAAATCAGGATTATAACCATCAGGTAGGCATGCTACAGTATAATTACCTAGACGATGTCGGAGGCGGGGGAACAATCAATATTACTGCTGGGGACTATGTGCACTATATCGTTTTAAAAATGTCGAAGGATTTCTTTATGGAATTAAGTGCGGATGAACCATGGATGCAAGAAGGTAGGTTTTTTCAGCAGGTGAAGACTAGCTCTCCGGAG
>JASLCA010000302.1 GCA_030146225.1 Sphingobacterium sp.
CTTGGCATTACCTACATAGAACTCGATGTAGTCTGTACCATTAATCGGTAGAAAATCTGCCGCCTTAGCTATTTTCTCTGCGAAAGTTTGTCCCATCTTTTTTTCCATAATTTTACGCACTTAGGTTCTTTTGGTTAAAGACCTATATAACAATGTTTATAATTTTCTTTGCAATACTTAACTCATCCAGGATTTGTAATAATCTGGATCTTCAATCTCCAAGGCTTCCACCGTTAGCATTAAAGGGCGGAAAGGATCAATCATCACAGCTAATTCCTCTGTGCCTTTCATACCGATACTCTTTTCCACTGTGCCTGGATGTGGCCCATGTGGTATTCCCCCTGGATGTAGTGTAATCTGTCCTCTCTCAACGGACTTGCGACTCATAAAATCTCCATCTACATAATACAACACTTCATCTGAATCCACATTGCTGTGATTATATGGGGCCGGAATGGCATCTGGATGATAATCATAGAGGCGTGGACAGAAGCTACAGAGCACAAATGCACTGGTTTCGAACATCTGGTGAACCGGTGGTGGCTGATGTAACTTCCCCGTAATGGGCATAAAATCATGTATGGATATAGCCCATGGATAGTGGTGTCCATCCCAACCTATAAAGTCAAATGGATGGCTCCCATAAACATAGGGATAGATTAAGCCTTGTTTTTTAATACGTACTTCAAAATCCCCCAACTCATCATGCGTAATAAGATTTTCAGGTCTTCTAATATCCCGCTCACAATAGGGAGCATGCTCCATCAATTGCCCATAGTTGTTTCTATAGCGCTTCGGAATACAGATGGGTTCAAAGGATTCGGTAATAAAGAGCCTATTATCTGCCGTATCAAATTCTAATTGGTAGATTACTCCTCTTGGGATGATCAGATAATCGCCATAGGCAAACTTAAGCTGTCCATAACCTGTCTTTAGGACTCCAGAACCTTCATGAATAAAGATTACTTCATCCGCTTGGCTATTCTTGTAAAAATATGCAGTCATTGATTTTTTGGGGGCAGCCAAAGAGATATGCAGATCGTTATTGATCAAGACTGGAACCCTACTCTCCAAATAATCATCCTTGGGTACAACTTTAAAACCTTTTAAACTCGTATGCTTTAAATGCTTCTCCCGGGCAACTCGCGGCGCAACATCATAGGCTTCTCCGATGGCCTTAACCAAGGTTGGCGGGTAACAATGGTATACTAAAGCATAACTGCTTGAGAAGCCCATCGTGGAGACCAACTCTTCGGAATAGAGGTTGCCGTCGGGCTTTCTAAAAACTGTATGTCTTTTTTGGGGGATTACCCCCATTTTATGATAAATGGGCATAATAGATTAATTTAGAAGTATGAAACAATCAGACAAAACCAGCGATGGGTCCGTCATAGGGTTAGTACGAAAGGAAAATGGAGTTAATACTGAGCAAAGACCACATCTGCGATCAATGCCTTTACTAAAGGCACCATACCTGTAGTCAGGCCGATGTGTTTATTATAATGCTCGTTCATAAGTGGTTATTCTTATTACTCAAATATATGTAATCAAAAGCATAAGAACAATACAGGATGCATTATTTTAAAAATGATACATAATCGCAGCAGTTTTAATATTATTTCTTGTTTTTAAAGTATAGCGCTTGAAATCAACCGCAGTATTTCTATCTTTATCGGCATAATCCTAATTCTGTAACGCCCAATTATACAGCATGAAACTAACAACATATAGCTATCAGCAGCAAGAACAGTTTGGTTTGATCTATGGAAATCATGTGTTTTCACTAGCATCTATTGCGCCATCTATGCTGAGTTTCTTAGCAGGCGGAAGCAGCACGATGCAGGCTGCACTACAGGTGCAGGAAAAGATTGCTCTTGGCAGTTATACGGATCAAGGAATTCCCATTGCGCATATTCAACTGATGGCGCCAATCCCTCGCCCCAACTCCTTCCGAGATGCTTACGCCTTTCGTCAGCATGTGGAGACATCACGCCGCAATAGAGGATTGGCGATGATTCCGGAGTTTGACCTATTTCCAGTTTTCTATTTCTCAAATCACCTAGCCATTTATGGCCCAGGAGAGATTAAGGCGATGCCCTTACACTTTGAACAAATGGACTTTGAACTGGAAGTTGCTGTCCTTATCAACAAGCAAGGTCGCAATATACCAGCGGCAGAGGCTGATGGTTACATCGCGGGCTATATGATTATGAATGACCTCAGTGCTCGAAAGCTTCAGATGGATGAGATGAAGCTGAATTTAGGCCCAACAAAAGGCAAAGATTTTGCAACAGCAATCGGCCCTTATTTAGTGACTAAAGATGAGTTAGCTCCTTATCTCAGCCCTACACCGGCTGGACATATAGGGGATTGTTATAGCTTAGAAATGACCTGTCAAGTCAATGGCATTCAAGTCTCACAAGGCAATCTAGCAACTATGCATTGGACTTTTGCGGAGCTTATTGAGCGCATTTCCTACGGAGTGGATATTTACCCAGGGGACTTGATTGGTTCAGGCACAGTTGGCACAGGATGCTTTTTGGAGCTCAACGGTACAGCTCGGTTGGCAAATGCTAGTCACCAAGATCAATGGCTACTGCCTACAGACGAAATCAGCCTTCAGGTTACAGGCCTAGGCACTTTATCTAACAGTATTCAGCTCTATGCGCAAAGCTAAGGGAGCAAATCTATTATTAATTAAGAAAAAGCACATCATGCACAATTATACGACGACATCCTTTGATCCTCAAGAGCAACAAGCCATCTTTGATAACCTGCTCAAGTATGCGATTGCCCCGAGGCCGATCTGCTTTGCAAGTACCATTGATGCTGAAGGCCATGTAAACCTAAGTCCGTTTAGCTACTTTAATCTTGTATCGCAGCAGCCGCCCATCTGTGTATTCTCACCACTGCGTAGAATGCGAGATGGCTCAACAAAGCATACATTGGACAATATTATGGAGGTCAAGGAGGTAGTAATTAATATTGTGAATTATAATATGGTACAGCAACAATCCTTGGCAAGTACCGAATATGCTAAAGGGGTGAATGAATTTGAAAAAGCTGGCCTGACTCCTATCCCCTCCTTGTCGATAAAGCCTCCAAGAGTTGCGGAATCGCCTATACAGTTGGAGTGCAGGGTAAGGGATATTATTGCATTAAGCGATCAGCCAGGCGCCGGGAACTTGGTTGTTGCGGAGGTTCTCCAGATGCATGTACACAAGCATTTATTAGACCTAAATAACAATATCGATCAAGCCGATTTGGACTTAGTCGCGCGACTTGGAGGGGATTGGTATTGTAGGGTAACGAAAGAGAATTTATTTGTGGTTCCAAAACCCTTAAGAAGCCTAGGCATTGGCATCGACCAACTCCCGCAGCACCTAAAATCTTCAGCCCTGCTAACAGGGAACCAACTTGGTCTATTAGCCAATGTAGAAGCAATCCCTAGCTTAGACCCAGACTTCAAGATGCAGCCCCCTTTTGAAAGCCTAGCGATCAGCCACAAACAGATTGGAAAACTTCTTGATGAGAACGAATTGAATGCAGCCTGGCAAGTGGCACTGCGCTGTAGTGAATAAGGTTAAG
>JASLCA010000305.1 GCA_030146225.1 Sphingobacterium sp.
CGTGCCTAGTAAGGTTGCTTCAGGCGGCCTCCAAATTAAGATTAATGAACAAGTTTTTTTTGGTCCACATGTGCATATTGATGGAAAGGTTTCATTTGACACAGACTATGGCGTTAAGAATGGTTTCAACCGGGTAGTGAAGTATATCTTGGCAGGCACAAATGTGAATGAATTTTGGATATTAGGCAATTTTACCAACTTCGAAAATGAGGCCTCAACTGATATTTTTCGTCGTAACATCCATAAAATAGACGCTACAGGAAAGTCTTTGCCGATAAGCAATGGTTCTTTTAATGTGCAAAAGGGAGCCCAAGGTGGAATAAACAGCATGGTACGTCTAGCAGATGGCAAGTACATGGTCGGTGGAGGAATTATTAGCGTTGAAAATCTCAACAAGCATTCGTATTACGTAGGAGGTATTACCCGCTTAAATTCAGAAGGTAGTATTGATTCTACGGTCGTGGAATTGATCAATCCAACACCTGAAAAGCCACTTAATGCCTTTGATACCCTGCCTGCATTCAATGCCTACTTATCGACTAGATCCTCATTTTCTTTAGGAAATGTATCCCATCTTTTCGCAACGGCAGATACAGGAGTTATTGCTGTAGGAAACTTTGGCATACATGGTTTTATCAATTATAATTATTCCTCTCGGGAGTCTAAAACCTTAGTCTCTACACCTGTTAATCATATTGTGCGTATAAAGTCCAATGGCCGTGTGGACTCCTTGTTTGGCTATAATAATGCGGGTGCAAATGGATTTATTAATGGCGCGATTGAAACAAATGATGGGAAAATCGTGATTGTAGGCTCCTTTTCTACTTTTAATAATGTTCCTAGCAATAGGATAGTAGCATTTGATAAGGATGGTAAGATCAATACCTCCTTTAATATTGGAAGCGGACCCAATAATGCTATTTATTCCATTACGTATAATAAGAGGCTCAATCTCATCGCTCTAGCAGGTCAATTTACATCTTTTAATGGGCAAGCTAAAGCTGGAGTGGTCTTGCTGAATAGTGATGGTTCTGTGGTGGATGGCTTCACCTTGGGGGATGTTGAAAACCGTACAGCCAACTATGCTTACGTGATGAATAGTGGGAGAGTGTTAGTGACTGGTGACTTTTTACGCTACAATGGTATACATCGTTCTAAACTATTGATCTTGGAATCTACAGGAGAGGCTTTGCAAGAATATAACAATATAGGTTCCTTTGGAGGTATCATATCGCATATTGTGGAGACGACCTCAAGCCTTGGGCATCCGGCCTTGCTAATCGGTGGGGCTATAGGAATAGCTGACGGAAGGTCCGTCGGGAATCTGTTTAGGTTAGAAATTAAAAACTGATTAAATAGGGCGCTATGAAAAAGATTTTAAATTTAAGTATTGGCTGGAGGTTATTGCTAATCGGTAGCATAATATGCCTAACTGCTTGTAATAAGGAGTTTGCTAATCTTCTTAAAGATGAATACGCTAATAAAGAGATTGGATCCTCCCTTAATAAGGTTTTGTTGGTGGTGGTGGATGGAGTTCGTGGAGATGCTATGGCCGATTTGGACCCTGATTATATGCGTAGGATCGCCCGCAACTCGCTTTATTCTAACTCATCCCTCGGAGATTTTAGAGAGCAGCTAACCTTTACCAAGGAGACTGGTCTTACCAATATTTTTACTGGCGTTCATTCTGTAAGACATCAGGTTATTAATGATATAAAGGCTTTGGATAATGCATCTTATCCAACGATTTTCGAAAGACTTAAAGCTAATTACGCCGGCTTTTATGGACAAGGATATACGACCCATGCTGATGTTAGTATGCATTTATTTGCCGGCTTGGATGAAAAGGAATCCTTAGGGACGGATGCGGAAGTAATTGCCAAAACTAAGCAGGCGATTGCGGCAGATAATACAGAAATGGTGGTGGCGCATCTCTCGGCGATAGCCCAAGTAGGTCAGGAACATTCCTTTGAAAGTGATGACCCAGCATATAAGGCGGCGATTTTAAAGTTTGATGCGCAATTAGAAGACTTGATCAGTGCAATTGAGCAGCGACCAAATTATAAGACTGAGAATTGGCTGGTTGTGATTACCTCCTCTATTGGTGGCAAAATAGCAGATGTCACACAACCAGATCAGACTGTTTATGCAGATAATTTACGAAATACATTTACCTATTTTTACTCTCCCCGATTTACCCGAAAGTATCAACCTCGTCCATCCACCAATGCTTTGCCTTTTGTCGGATCAGGCTTGCATTTAACTTATGGCGTCTCAGGTAATAATGCGACTTCCGCTCAGCTGGATGATGTTTCTAAGATGAATTTTAATGCTACCCAAAATTTTACGATTAATTTCTTCTTTAAGCAGAATACATTTGACACGAATCATAACTATCCACCCATTCTGATGAAAAGAAATAGGACCGATAATGGAGTGGGCTGGCAATTTATTATGTCGGGCGGAAAGGTTGAATTTGGCGCCTCAGGTATAGGTAAGATTGCTTCTTCCTCTGTTAAAGATGCAAAATGGCATGCGATTACAGTGTCTGTCAATCGAGCGGAAAATACAGCCAAGATTTATACCGATGGGCTGCTCTCTAATCAAACTACAGCAGGCAACATAAATATTACAAATACTATCCCCATGGTCTGGGGTAAGAAGGAAGGGGATGGCGGTAATACAGGTGATTTTACGGTCTGCAACTTACAAGTATATAATATTGCTATGTCGGATCAAGAAGTTAAGCAAAATGCAGGTCTAGTAGTAGTAAGTCCGCAAAAATCTGTTTTTTATACTAATCTATTGGGCTATTGGCCCACCTATCCCGACAATGGTACGCGTGTTATCACGGATGTAACTGCTAAGGCTGGAAACCTCAAAGTGGTTAATGAATTAAAATGGGCCTCATTTGATGAGTATGTTCCATTTTTTAAACCAGAAATTACAGAAGGCACCTTTCGGTTGGTTCCCAATCAGGTGGATATAGCATTGTTTATATACCAATGGTATGGGGTCTTGCCTAAGCCTATATGGAATTTAGATGGTATCGCTTGGATCCCTCCATACTCGGTTTTAAC
>JASLCA010000330.1 GCA_030146225.1 Sphingobacterium sp.
ATGCAGGTCACTCAAACTCACTTATTACTTTAAGTCATTATGCCTGCTGTTAAATACTAAAAAAATCCGTATTTTTGCGCCCACTATGGGTAGAAAAATTCCACAAGATCAAAAATTTATTTCCGACGTGCATATTATCGATATTGCAGAAGAGGGAAAAGGTGTAGCTAGGCATGATGAAATGGTAATGTTTATTGAAAAAGGCATTCCAGGAGATATTGTTGATGTGGAATTGATGCGCAAAAAGAAAAGTTTCCTAGAAGGGCGTGTTGTTGCGCTTAAAAAGCCATCCGAACACCGTGCGACACCATTTTGTCCACACTTTGGGGTTTGTGGGGGCTGTAAGTGGCAGCATATGAACTACGATGCTCAACTTCTTTTTAAGCAGCAATCTGTTGGGAATGCCTTGCAACGCATCGGCAAGGTGGATGTTTCGGCCATGGAGCCTATCTTAGGGTCGGAACAGACGGAATATTACCGCAATAAATTAGAATATACATTTTCAAACAAGCGTTGGTTAACTGCTGTTGATGATGTGGTGGATGAAAATGATATGAATGCCCTAGGCTTTCACGTTCCAGGAAGATTTGATAAGATTTTGGACATTGACCACTGCTTCTTGCAGCAGGATCCTTCCAATATTATCCGCAATAGCATTCGTGAGTTTGCTATTGAAAACAACATTTCGTTTTACGACCTACGTGCCCATGAAGGTGCTTTGCGGAATGTGGTTATACGTACCTCCTCTACAGGAGAGGTGATGTTGATCGTTATTTTTGCTTACCCAGAGGAGGGGCAGGTGGAGCTTATGATGAACTTCCTTGCAGGGAAGTTCCCTGATTTAGCTTCCTTGTTGTATATCGTCAATCAAAAGTTGAATGACACCTTCTTTGATCAAGATATTCATGTCTTTGCTGGCAGGGACTTTATTTATGAGGAGATGGAAGGTCTTAAGTTTAAGGTGGGCCCAAAATCTTTCTACCAAACGAACTCTAGACAGGCTTATGAATTGTATAAGATTACACGAGATTTTGCTGACCTTAAAGGGGACGAGCTGGTGTATGACTTATATACTGGGGCGGGTACCATTGCGAACTTCGTCGCTAAGTCTGCGCGTGAGGTAATTGGTGTTGAATATGTACCTACGGCTATTGAAGATGCCAAAATTAACTCCGAAATTAACGGTGTATTTAATACCAAGTTTTTTGCTGGAGATATGAAGGATGTTTTAACGGCTGAATTTATCGCGACCCATGGTAAGCCACAGGTGGTGATCACAGATCCTCCACGTGCAGGAATGCATGCGGATGTAGTCAATAGAATCTTGGAGATGGAAGCTGAGAAGGTGGTCTATGTAAGTTGTAATGCAGCTACACAGGCACGGGATCTAGCTATCCTGCAAGAGAAATATGAGGTTAAGCGGATTAAGCCTGTTGATATGTTCCCACATACACAGCATGTGGAGAACGTCGTATTGTTACAGTTGAAAAAATAAGATGGATATTGAAGATTTGATGGCAGCGGGCAGTAGCGGTGAAGTGAATGCACAAACCAGCCCGTTGAAAAGCTTGAAGAAAGATCTGGATTTTTACAAAGAATCTATTCAGGAGGTTGCGGCAGAGATGATGGCGGAGGGCTATACGCTCTATCCAATCTTTGTAGCGCATCAGCATAGCATGACTATTGGGGAGATTGTCCTGGATAAGGATGAGCTCCAAACACAATGGTCTGTGCATGCAAGCTCTCTGGAAGAGTTTATAGAAAAAGGTTTAATTCAAGGGGATAAAAGAGCCTTCTTTGAGAAGAGTTTTAAGCCGGCAAACGACTATATGTGTTTGTTTGTTGTGGTTCCGGAAGGGGCAAACTTTGTTTTTTATCCTTACTAGAAAGTGCTCATGGCTCTATTTACCCGTCTTAAGTGGAATAGAGCCTTGTTTTGTCCTTTCGGATTGCTTGTCACAGCATATTAATTGGTTGAAAACTTTTTTCTTAAAATTTAAAGCTTTTTAACATTCCTAAATACAAACAATTGCTATCTTTAGATAGATGTATTTGATCAATCAGAATAAATTATATATAGGAATTATCAGCTGTTTGTTGATGATTTTTACACTACAGCCTGCTACGGCACAGATAACTGCTGTATCCGGTATCGTACTTGAAAAGGGCGGCAGTAAAAGGATTGCCGAGGTCAATGTGACCAACCTTAGAACGCAAAAAAAAACGCAGTCAAATACCTTCGGAGTATTTATTATCGAAGCCTTTGTAGGGGATAGTCTTTCCTTTTCTAAGACGGGTTTTGGGCCCGTGAAGACAGTGTTGTATACTTCTGAGGACATTCTTATCGAGATGCAAGAGGGCTTGACCTTGGAGACTGTAGTCGTGAGTCGCAGAAGTCGTGAGGCAGAGATGCGGGATATGTTGGATGACTATTCTAAGAAAGGGGTTTACAACGGAGGTAAAAATTCTGTAGGAACTTATTTGAATAGTCCTGCTACGGCTTTGTTTAATCTATTCGGGCGGGATGCTAAAAATGCTAAGCGTTTTGCGAAGGTGATGGATCGCGAATTGGAGGAAAGTCAGGTGGATAAAGTTTTTAACAAGACTAGTGTAGCTGCTTTAACCAGTCTTTCTGGGGATGAGTTGCAATCCTTTATGGACCTCTATCGTCCCTCCTTTAACACCGTACAACACTGGGGGCAATATGACTTTATGAATTATGTAAAGACATCGTTTCAAAGCTGGGAGAAGGCTGGGCGACCACAGTCCCTACGTTTGCCAAAGTTGGAAGTGCCTGCTCAAGAAAGGTAGTTTAA
>JASLCA010000336.1 GCA_030146225.1 Sphingobacterium sp.
ATCAAACACAAGAATACAGACAATGCAGAGTAAAGGGCTGATTAAATTCTTGGTAATAGTGGTATCAATAGCATGCCTCTATTCCCTATCATTCACATTTGTTTCACGTAAGGTGGAACGTGATGCTGCTGAATACGCAAAAGGCGACATGGCCAAAGAAAAGGCGTATTTAGATTCCATGGCTGGTGAAGAAGTCTATAATTTAGGACTGGCTAAGTTTACGTATCGTGAGGCGAAAGCGCACGAACTAGCTTTAGGTCTTGACCTAAAAGGCGGAATGAACGTAACCATGGAGATTTCGTTAGATGAGCTAATTAAAAACTTAGCCAACAATACCAAAGACGAAAAATTCAATTCGGCATTGAAAAGTGCCTTACAAAAGAGCAAGTCTGTTAACAAAAGTGTCGTTGATCTTTTTGTTGAAGAGTACAAGACTTCTGGTGCATCAACACCTTTAGCTTCTTTCTTCGCCAACAAGGACAACTCTTCTTTAATTAAAGTAACGAGCTCTGATGCAGATGTTCGCTCCTTCTTAACTAAAGAATCCGACAATGCAATTCAAAACTCATACAAAGTACTTCGTACACGTATTGATAAATTTGGAGTAGCATCGCCTAACATTCAGGTTCAACAAGGTACAAACCGTATCTTAATTGAATTGCCTGGTGTAAATGACGAAGAGCGTGTACGCAAGCTGCTTCAAGGATCTGCTAAGCTTGAATTCTACGAGACGCACAACAACCTACAAGTGTATCCACTATTGGAGAACATCAATAGCATGTTGGCATCCTCATTGAAAAGCAATAGCCCTACAGCTGTTAAAAAAGACAGTGTAGCGATTGATTCTACCAAAACAGATGACAACCTACTTGCAAACCTAGGTGCGGGCAAAAAAGAAAATGCTGATTCAGCAAATACGATTAGCCCAGAACTAGCCGCTAGCAACCCATTGTTTAGCATCTTAAGCCCTGCTACCTATATGGAGCAGAATGGTCAACCGCAATTAATGCCAGGCCCAATGGTTGGTATGGCTAATCTAAAGGATACAGCACGCGTAAACGCGTACTTAAACCGTCCTGAGGTTAAAGTAAACATCCCTGGAAACTTGAAGTTCCTTTGGGCTGTTAAGCCAGAGCAAAGATCTCCTAACTTCCTTTCATTATACGCTATCAAATCCGTAGGACAAGACAATGGCGCAGTAATGACAGGTGATGTAATCACCGATGCACGTGACAACTTTGATCAGCACAACAACCCTGTAGTCTCCATGGAGATGAATACAGATGGTGCGCGTCAATGGCGTAAAGTCACTGCACAAGCCGCTCAAAACAGAGAAGCGATTGCAATTGTTTTGGATGGCGTAGTATACTCTGCTCCTTCTGTAAACGAAGAAATCCCGAACGGAAGTTCACAAATATCAGGTAGCTTCACTATTGAAGATACAAAAGATTTAGCCAACGTTTTAAAAGCAGGTCGCCTTCCAGCTACTGCCAAAATTGTTGAAGAAGCTATTGTTGGTCCATCCTTAGGACAGGCAGCAATTGATGCAGGTGTAAACTCTGCAGTAATCGGGATTGTAGTTGTCATGATCTTTATGATCTCTTACTACAACCGTGCTGGTATTGCAGCCAACATTGCCGTATTATTCAACGTATTCTTCTTAATGGGTATCCTAGCCTCATTAAATGCGGTGCTTACCCTACCGGGTATTGCGGGTATCGTATTGACGATGGGAACCGCCGTGGATGCGAACGTACTGATCTATGAGCGTATCCGTGAAGAATTGAGAATGGGCAAAAGCATTCGTCAAGCAATTGCTGACGGTTACAAACATGCAATGCCATCCATCTTGGATTCGCAGATCACAACCTTCTTAGTAGGTTTAGTATTATTCTTCTTTGGTAGTGGACCAATCTTAGGATTTGCAACCACCTTAATGATTGGTATTGCGACATCCTTATTTACTTCCATCTTTATCTCCCGTATTATTTTCGAATATATGTTGAGCAAAGACATGAAGATTTCCGTTTCTTTCCCTTGGTCAGCAAACACCCTATTAAATGCGAACTTCCAGTTTATCAAAAAACGTAAGATGTTCTATGCAATTTCAGGTGTAGCCATGGTTATCTGTATTGCAGCAATCTTCACAAAGGGCTTTACCTTAGGAGTAGATTTCCGCGGAGGACGTTCCTTCACAGTAGCCTATGAGCAACCAGTTGACTTAGAAGAAGTACGTAAGAATCTTGATGAGACCTTCCAATCTTCTACTGAGGTTAAGACTTTCGGTAGTGAAAGCCAAGTGCGTGTTACAACCACGTACAACATCGACGAAACAAGCGATGAGGCAGACAAAGAGGTTATGGTTAAGTTAAACGAAGGCTTATCTAAAATAGCAGGCAACAAGCATGAGATCCTATCTTCCCAAAAAGTAGGTCCATCTATTGCAACAGACATTAAAGACAGAGCGATTTGGTCGGGTATATTCTCGATCTTAATTATCGCAGCTTATATCTTAATCCGTTTCCACAAATGGCAATACTCTATCGGAGCTGCTGTAGCAACGATTCATGATGCGATTATCCTATTAGGATTGTTCTCTATCTTGGATGGTATCGTACCATTCTCCCTAGATATTGACCAACACTTTGTGGCAGCTATCCTAACGGTATTAGCTTACTCCGTAAACGATACAGTGGTTGTGTTTGACCGTATTCGTGAGGACCTAGGCAAGCCAGGAGCGCATAGCAAGAACTTTGGCGATGTAATTAACCATGCGATCAACACGACTTTAAGTCGTACCGTAATTACTTCATTAACCATTATCTTCGTATTGGTAGTGTTGTTTATCTTCGGTGGAGATGTGATTCGCGGATTCTCTTTCGCTATCTTAATCGGTATTGTAGTAGGTACGTACTCTTCTATTATCCTTGCTGCTCCAGCAGTATATGATCTTGGAAAAGGAAAACATATTACAGAAGAGAAAAAAGAACAAGTAAAAGTGGTAACCCCATAATACAACAAGTATGCAATAGAAAAGGCTTCCCGAAAAGGAAGCCTTTTTTTATGGCCGATTAGAATCGGCCATTTGTTTCATATTATTATCATTAATTCAATAAAGCTATCGCATTCCCCTATTTTTGACTAATTTTGTTTAGAAGATTAAACAGACTTGGAATGAAATATTTATTTAGCGCAATTGCATTATGCGGCCTGGTACAATTGACCAGTTGCCAATCCAATAATCAAGAGAAGACAGCGACTCAGGAATCAAAAAATGAAGCAGCCAGCGCTGCCCATCCACAGACTAATGAAGCCCCACAGACGCAACAAGCGCCTCCAATGGCTACTGAAGCTGCTGCCAGTATCCCTGCATTTAAATTTTATAAAGTAAAGTCTGGCATAGGCTTTAGCAATGAGAACCTTGAAAAAAACAAAAACACAGTCTTTATTCTCTTTGATCCAAACTGCGGACACTGTCAACAAGAAACAAGTCAATTGTCCAAAAACTATGATAAAATCAAAGGCATCAACATCTACTTTGTGTCCATGAATGATCCAGCCTTGATGGCTTCCTTCTTAGAAACCTTTGGTAAAGAACTTGTAGACAAGCCAAATATTGAAGTACTCTACGATAGAAACCAAGATTTTATTCAAAAATTCCATGTACCAAAGCAATTTCCAGCTAGCTATGTTTATGGTCCAGATGGCCGCTTAAAGAACAATTGGGATGGAGACAAGCCTTTAGAATTTGTACTTGCTGAATACACTAAATAATGAGAATTGCGATCAATGGTTTTGGACGAATAGGCCGGAACACTTTAAGAAATATATATAGACGAAATCTGGCCGATGCCATAACCGTGGTCGCGATCAATGATCTCACAGACAGCAAGACCCTAGCTCACCTCCTAAAATATGACTCCGTGCATGGCCCCTTTGAGCAAGAGGTCAGCCATGACGAGCAGCATATTTATATTGCTGGCAAGGCTATACGCGTCTTACGGGAGTCCAACCCTGCGGCATTGCCTTGGGAGGAGATGGCAATCGATCTGCTTATAGAATCCACAGGCTTCTTTACCAGCAAGGACAAAGCCGATCTACACCTACAAGCAGGCGCAAAGCAGGTGATTATTTCAGCCCCATCTTCTGACAAAGAAGTTCCGACAATTGTCTTAGGAGTCAACGATAAAGACTTTGACTGGACTGCACCTATTTTCTCCAATGCCTCTTGTACCACCAATAATTTGGCGCCATTAGTAAAGATATTGGACGAAAACTGGGGCATAAAAGATGGCTATATCACGACCGTGCATTCCATGACTGGGGATCAAAACCTACATGATGCCCCCCACCGTGACCTGCGCAGAGCAAGAGCAGCTTCCTCCTCCATTATACCGACCACTACAGGGGCTGCCAAGGCCATTACCAATGTCTTTCCACATCTAGAAGGCAATCTAGGAGGAGCAGGCATTCGCGTGCCCGTGCTCAATGGATCCCTGACGGATTTCACCTGCACACTACACAAGCCTACCACAGTAGCCGAAATAAACCAGAAGTTTAAAGCCGCTGCTGCAGGAGACCTTAAGAAAGTATTGTACTATACAGAGGATCCCATCGTATCCGTAGATATTATCAACAATCCTTACTCTTGTATTTTTGATTCGGAATTAACATCCATCGTAGGTGGACTGGTAAAGGTTGTAGGCTGGTATGACAATGAGTACGGCTATTCCAATCGCATGGTAGACCTCTTGGAAAAGCGTAGTCAAGACCTTTTACAAGCATGATAAGATTTATTTCTGCTGCGGAAACCTTAGGCTTACGCAGTCTAGTACTCCGCGATGGGCTTGCCCCTGAGCAATGCTTGCTAGATCAAGATATGGAGCATACCACTTTTCATCTGGGATACTTCTCCGAAAATCAAGAGCTGGTCAGCATCCTTACCTGTCAAAAGGAAAATCATGGCAAGCTTTCTGGTGACTGTTACCGCCTTCGCGGAATGGCTACACATCCAGCACATCTGCGGAAGGGCTATGGAAAGCTGCTGATGCAGGCCGCTGCGACGCATATCCAAACCACACTTCAAGGCCGCTACCTCTGGTTTAATGCCCGAGAAATAGCCTTCCCCTTTTACGAAGCCTTGGGCTACGAATTTATGTCAGACAGCTTTGAGATCCCAGGCATAGGTACACATAAAGAAATGTTCAAGCTCTTATAGGATTAGACCTCCCCCTCTACACCGATCCCAAAGAGGGCGAAATCATACTTCACCGGATCCAAGGGATCAAGCTTACGCAGGTTTTCAGTCAGCTCCATAGCAGTCTTCCAATTAATCTTATTGGAAGTAATTAAGCCAAAGCGCCTAGCTACCCGTTCCACATGTACATCACAAGGGCAAACCAATGCAGCAGGGCTAATCCGTCTCCAAATACCAAAGTCAACGCCCTTGTTATCCTGCCGAACCATCCATCTTAAAAACATGTTTAAGCGCTTACAGCTAGACTTTTGCTTGGGCGAACTAATGTGTTTCCGCGTTCGGATAGGGTAATCCGGCAGCGAAAAGAAGTATGCCTTAAAATTATCCAAAGATGCTTCAATCGTAAAGTCCGCCCCCCCCTCCTGCCCTAAAAGAAAGGCATCCTCCAAGCTGTCAAAGTGACTGTAGTGATAACGCAGAAAGGAAACGAAAAAC
>JASLCA010000341.1 GCA_030146225.1 Sphingobacterium sp.
AAAAAAGATGCCTTCAAAAGTACAGAACTTCTGAAGGCATCTCGTTAGCTTCAATGGCTAAAACTATTTTCCGTAGCCTGGATTTTGCTGGGCTTCAATTGGCGGATTGGCATTAATCTCATCCTGTGATATAGGCAGGATGGTCTTATAGAATGCCCTCGTAATTGAACTTTCACGTGTAGGTACAGATATTCCTTGAAATGCATCATCAAACATAATTGTTTTGTTTAGACGAATCATGTCGAAGTAGCGGACTCCTTCGCCAAAGAATTCTTTACTTTTCTCGGCTAAGATAAGATCTTCTGTAACGTTGGCTGCGTCAATAACAGGTAATTTTGGCGAACGCTTATGAACTGCCTGTGCATACTTAGCGGCTTTGTCTTTATCGGGCGATGAAGATTTAAGCGCTGCTTCGGCAGCAATCAGATAAATTTCAGAAAGACGGACAACCTTAATGTTTACGGCTGTATAATTTGATATGCCTTTGTCACCGCTAAATGTAGTTGACCCAAGGTACTTGTAACAAGAGCCCATACGTGTAGTAGAAGACTCGTCACGTGCCATAACGCCATGACGTACATCATCCTTGTCTTCAGCCAATGCCTTAATATATGCTGTGCTCGCTAAGAAGTTTCCTAATGCACCTGTCTGGTGGTTGCGGCGCATAAAGTAGAATCCTAGGGATGCGCGGGCTAAATCTGCTTGATTTTGCTCAATTACCAATTCGTAGATGGATTCACTGCCAAACTGACTTTTCCAAGAGTCTACCCATTTATCATTTTCATAAAGGGCATATACTTTACCATTAATAATATCCTCTGATGCTAGCAATGCATTGTCATAATCTCCCATGGTTAGGTAGACTCGTGCTTGGATTGCTTTATTCCCGTAATAGTTTAAGTAGCCATCACGCTTTGTCTTTGGCAAACCAGCTTCAGCAGCTTTTAGATCAGCTACGATCTGCTTGTAGTTTTCGTCTACAGTTGCACGCAAGGGTTTTTCATTATAATTAATGGTTTTTGTGATCAACGGCACTCCGTAGGCTGTCTTATCGTCTGTATAGGATTTACCATAAAGACGTACTAAATCAAAATAAGCAAGCGCACGTAGCGTTAAGGCTTCCGATTTAGCTAAGGCGAAGTTTTCTGTTGTACCAGCGGCTTCAATTTTCTCTATATTTTCTAGCAAGTTGTTGACTTGGTATACAATATTAAAAATAGCTGTCCAAAAGCTAGACAAACTACCACTGGATGGATTGTGATTGAAGGTATACATGTTGTCCAAACCACGACCTTGTGAATACAAGGTTACATCACCTCCTTTTGCGTCGCCATAAACAACGAAGTTACGGCCGTAATATAAAGAGCTGGTCATTTGACGTTGTATACCATTGATTACGATTTGCGCATCGTTAGCGGTCTTAATGGCTTTGTCGGCATCTACGGCATTCGTGGGCGGGACATCTAAGAAGTCTTTACAGGAGTACGTAGTGCTGAGCACGGCAGCCATAATGAATATGTTGAAATACTTTTTCATCTTTCGTTGCTTTAAAATTAAAAACTAAAATCTACTCCAAATGTATAGGTCTTTCCAATCGGAGTTTCCCATCCACGTGTACCATACTGGTTTACCTCAGGATCAGCTAGTTTGTACTTGCTTGCTGTAAATAGGTTGGAACCGTTAAAGAATACCCTTGCATTAGAAATTTTAATCTTCTCTAATAAGTGGCTTGGGATACGATAAGCTAAATTGATGTTTTTTAAACGAATAAAGGAAGCATCATGTAGGTGACGCGAGCTATATTGAATAGCGTCCGTTAAGTCATTTCCATCAATCTTAGGCTGTGTTCCAGTAAGATTATTTGGGGACCACATGTTGTCGTAGTACTGCTGTGAACGAATCCGCTCCCAGTAATAACCGTCATCGTTTACGTCTTTGGCTGCACCATCATAAAGCTTGCCGCCCAGTTTGTAGTTAAAGTTCAAGCCTAAAGAAATGCCTTGGTATTCAAAGTCTGTATTAATACCGCCATATACTTTTGGAATAGCGGATCCAATAATGGTTCTATCTGCTTTGGTATATGCGTAGGATGCCGCACGACCATTGTACTCAAAGTCGGAGTTCTTATTGTTCGTATACCATACGTTTTTACCATTTGTTGGATCTACACCTGCCCATTCGTAACCATAGAAGGAAAGCACAGACTCGCCTTCTCTATAGATAAATTCTGAACGTAGATCTCCGCCTGTAGGATCTGACCAGATCACATCTTCACCACCTTCTAAACGTTTCACTTCAGAGGATAGGAAGGAAGCATTCACACGTGCGTTCCACTTGAACTTATCAGTAGAGATAATGTCTCCGCCAAGATCAATCTCAATCCCGCTATTGTTAATCACGCCCACATTCTGCAACAAGGAAGTAAAGCCTGTTGTTCCTGAAGTACGTACATCTTGCAAAAGATCTTTTGAATCCCGGTTGAAGTATTCTACCGAACCACTTAGTCTATTGTTGAACAAGCCAAATTCTAAGGCAATATCATAGGTGTTACTTTTTTCCCATGTTAGATCCCTGTTGCCCAGGCCACTTTTGATAATTCCACCTGGATTGCCTTTGTAGTTATTGTTGTAAT
>JASLCA010000355.1 GCA_030146225.1 Sphingobacterium sp.
CGAACCCCCACGCCTTGCGGCGCCAGATCCTAAGTCTGGTGCGGCTACCAATTACGCCACTTCCGCAGTTATTAGGACTTTTATTGTGCCACAAAGATAGAATTCAAAAGCATATGTTGCAAGTCTTTTTTGCATTTATTTTTAAAAAAGATGAATTTATTTTTTTTCATTTTGATAAGTCTTTTATATTCATTTACTTTGAAAACCAAAGTGCTTTAAATGGAACACAAAGATTTATTAAAAGAGATTGGACAAATCAGGTCCATGATGGAAAAGTCGTCAAAATTCATCTCCATATCCGGATTATCTGGGGTACTGATCGGCATGTATGCCCTGATCGGAGCTTTCTTTGCGTATATTAAAGTATATGGTTTCAAGAGTAGCTTCCCTTATAGAGATCGCTATGTTGCCGACAATGATATTATTGTTTACCTGCTGGTATTAGCCCTCTGTGTTTTATTGGCTTCTTTAATAACAGGTGTGCTGATGGCAAAGCGTAAGGCCAAGCGGGTAAAGCAGTCGGTTTGGAATCAGACGAGCAAGTCCATGCTCTTAGCCATGGCAGTACCACTGGTGACTGGAGGTCTATTTTCCGTATTGATGGTAGGAAAGGGGTACTATGGCTTGGTGGCGGGGAGTTTGCTACTCTTTTACGGCTTGTCTTTGTTTGCAGCGAGCGCTTATACCTTTAAGGAGATACGCTGGCTAGGGATGTTAGACATCCTATTAGGCTTGTTGGCTATGCTCTTGCCAGGCTATGGCTTGTGGTTTTGGGTGCTAGGCTTCGGCTTACTACACATTATTTATGGTTTTATCGTTTATAAGAAATACGAATAAGGTGGGCTTGGATTTATCGCTATATAGTAAGGTCTTTGAAAATAAGGTGCGGTTGCAGGTGATGAGTGTGCTTATGGCGAATGATGACTATGATTTTAGCTCACTGAAAGAACTATTGGAGGTAACCGATGGCAATCTGGCTTCCAATCTAAAGACCCTGGAGAAGGAGGGCTATATCCTCGTGGAGAAGAGCTTTGTAGATAGAAAGCCCAATACCCGGTATAGAAAGACCGAAAAAGGGCAAAAAGCCTTTGAAAACCACCTGAGTGCATTAGAAAAATTAATAAAACAGTTACAATAAATTTTTTTACCCAACAGCTTTGTAATTCAAAGTACTTTTAAAACATTATTAAAATAGTAATAAAATGGAAAATTCAAATCAACAAAATTCAGGGCCTTTAAGCCCTGCCAAGCAATCCTTTTTTGATAGGTTGGCCAATTCGGTGCTCTTTAAGTTAAGTATTATGTTGATCCTGGTATTATTTCTACTGATACCGATGAGTTGGATCAATGATTTAATCTCCGAGCGCAATCAACGGGAGCGTATTGTCAGTCAAGAGATCTCAAGCAAGTGGGGGGAGGCGCAGGTTGTGTCTGGGCCTATCATAGGGATTCCTTACAACTATCAGTATACCGCAAACGTTACGGATGATAAGGGGAAGACCAGGTTGGAGACTTTCAATGAACGTAAATATGTGTTTCTAGCGGCTAAGCAGATGCAGATTAATTCTCAGGTGGAACCAGAGTACCTAAAGCGCGGGATATATCAGCGCGTGGTTTACAATTCGCAGGTGCAGGTCAAGGGAGATTTTGAAGAATTAGACCTGTCCAAGCTCGATGTAAAGTTGGCGGATCTTCAATGGGAACATGCTAAGCTTTTTATAGGCTTAAGCGATTTAAAGGGCTTGACGGGTACACCGAAGTTAAATTGGGCTGGCAAGGAGCAGACCTTTCAGATTCAACAGGAAGGGGTAACCCTCTTTGAGCGCACGCTCTCTTCGGATATTGACTTGTCCGCACGATCCACTAAGGGGCATTTCGAGGTTGCTTTAGGGCTGCGTGGCTCAGGCAGCTTAACAGTTTTTCCTACGGCTGAAGAGTCTAAGATTGAAATCAAAGGCAATTGGGGAAGACCCAGCTTTAATGGCGGCTTCCTGCCCGCAGAAAGAACAGTTACTGACAAGGATTTTGTGGCCAGCTGGTCTGTACCTGGCTTTAACCGTAAGTTCTCCCAGCAGTGGGTAGGAGGCGATAAGTTGATGTATTCGGTAAGCGATCCGGAGTCCAATGTGCATTATTATACTGCGCCCTATGAAGAAGCGGTTAGCGCAGCAACGGATGCCTTAGGTCAAGGAATGCAATTGTCAACCGAGCAGGATATGGTGCAGGTCAACTTCTTGGAGACAGTTAATAACTATCAAAAGACTACGCGTGTTGCCAAGTATGGCATCTTAGTGATTCTCCTTACGTTTACCTCTTTGTTTTTTACGGAAATCCTCAAGAAGAAGCGGATTCACTTTATTCAATACATTTTAATTGGATGTGCTATGGTGCTATTCTATTCCCTGCTGCTTGCAATTGGGGAGCATTTAGGCTTTAATTGGAGTTATTTAATTGCTTCTATTGCCACCACAGGCTTAATTGCTTCCTTTATCTATAGTATTACTCAGGATCGTAAGATTTGCATTGTATTTAGTGGAATACTCTTTTTGTTCTATGCCTTTGTGTACTTCTTATTGCAGTTACAGGACTTCTCTTTAATTGTTGGTTCGATTGGCTTGTTTATTATCCTTGCGGTTTTAATGCGTTTGTCCACACGTATTAATTGGGATCAATTTGAGCGTAACAGCTAAATCGTAGAAAGGAGGAAATAGGATATGTATACCTGGCTTATTTACCTGAGATTTTGTGTAAGCTTTCGGCGCAGTGTTCGTGCAACGGGATTTCGCTAAAGGCATTACATTTATTAACTTGCAGGATTGATAAAAACATTTAATTTATGAATAAAGTTTCTGTTTTAGCGGTTGCTATGTTAATAGCCTCCACGACATTTGCACAATATGCTCCAGAAATGAAGGTAGATAAATCCTTGATCACACAGAAGATGCAAAATTTGGGTACAGATGTCCTTACAGCTGAAAAGCTGTGGGAGCTCGGTAGGGTTTCGGCAGAAGGCCTGTCAGCCGATGGAAAACATGTCGTTTATGGCATTTCGCAGTATAGTTTTGGCGAGAACAAGTCGGAGAAGAATCTCTTTGTTGTCCCTGTAACTGGGGGGGAGCCATTGCAACTGACTACCGAAAAAGGTGGGGAGTCGGTGGTGGAGATTACCGCTGATGGCCAGGTTATTTATCTATTTAAGGAGCAGCTCTGGCAGAAAAGCCTGAAAGGTGGGGCCGCCAAGCAATTGACGCAGGTTGAAGGTGGGCTTGCCGATGTGCGTCTTTCACCAGATAAGAAGCATATCCTCTTTAGCCGATCGGTATTAATTAAGAAATACCACAGTAAAGATAAGTATGCAGACCTGGATCAGTCCAATGCCTATGTGTACGACAACTTAGACTATAGACACTGGGACAGCTTTAATGATGGCCGGTTTGCGCATCCATTTATAGCGAGCTATGCTGATGGCAAGCTTGGGGAGCCTATAGATTTATTACAGGATCAACCTTATTATAGTCCGCAGGCACCATTTGGTGGAGCGGATGACTTTGCTTGGTCTCCCGATAGCAAGGCGGTACTGTATGTTTGCAAGAAGAAGTTTGGAAATGATTATGCGACTAGCACCAATACTGACATCTATCGGTATGATTTAGCCACTGCCGCAACAGTCAACCTAACCGAGGGCATGAATGGCTATGATACACATCCTACCTATAGCCCAGATGGACAGAAGCTTACTTGGTTAAGCATGAAGACCGATGGCTATGAAGCCGACAAGGTAGATATTATTGTCTATGACAAGCAGCGTAGCCAGCGCCTTAACCTGACGGCACACTGGGATGGTACCGTTAATTCCTTTATATGGAGCAAGGATAATCGTAAGCTCTACTTTACGGCAGCCACGAAGGGCACTGTACAGCTCTTTGAATTAGAGGTCCCAGCCAATTTAAGTGCTCGGGCGCTTCCTAAGATTAAGCAGATAAGCGAAGGGCAGTTTGATATCGGGGATATTGTAGGCGAGACACAAGGCGGATTGGTGGTAACATCTACAACCATGACTCGGGCTGCTGAAATCTTCCACTATGATTTTCAAAAGCGTAGCCTATCGGCCATTACCAAGGTCAATGATAAGGCCTACGCAGGCCTTGCCGAAACCAAGGTAGAAGGACGTTATACCAAGGCATCCGATGGAGAAGATCTCTTTTCTTGGGTTATCTATCCGCCTAATTTTGATCCAGCTAAGAAATATCCGACTTTGTTATTTTGTCAAGGTGGACCACAGTCAGCAACTACACTGGGGTATTCCTTCCGTTGGAATTTCCAGCTGATGGCTTCTCAGGGATATATTGTAATCCTTCCGAATAGAAGAGGCATGCCGGGATGGGGTACCAAGTGGAATGCCGATATTTCCAAAGATTGGGGGGGACAAGCCATTCGAGATTACTTGTCAGCTATAGATGACTTTAGTCAGGAATCCTATGTAGACAAGGCGCGCATAGGTGCAATTGGTGCTAGTTATGGCGGATACTCTGTATTTATGTTAGCCGGTGTGCATGAAGGACGATTTAAAAGCTTTATCTCGCATTGCGGGCTGTTTGACATGACTTCATGGTATGGCACGACAGAAGAGCTGTTCTTTGCAAATCATGACCTTGGCGGCCCGTATTGGGACAAGGCCAATGAGAAGACCTATACCGAGTTCAATCCGATTAAGCATGTACACAAGTGGAATACACCGATTCTCGTTATCCAAGGGGGTAAAGATTATCGGGTGCCTGTAGGGCAGGGGCTAGAGGCTTTCCAAGCTGCACAATTGATGAAGATCAAGAGTCGCTTGTTGTATTTGCCAGAGGAGAACCACTGGGTGCTTTCTGGACATAATGCACAGGTATGGCAACGTGAATTCTTTGGTTGGTTAAAAGAGACCTTGTAAGGCTTTTTTAGCGGCTAGGTATGTTTATGCATACATCAATAAAAATAAAAAGCGGCGCTAGCGCCGCTTTTTATTTTTATTGATGTATGCATAAACATACCTAGCCGCTAAAAAAGCCTTACAAGGTCTCTTTTAACCAACCAAAGAATTCACGTTGCCATACCTGTGCATTATGTCCAGAAAGCACCCAGTGGTTCTCCTCTGGCAAATACAACAAGCGACTCTTGATCTTCATCAATTGTGCAGCTTGGAAAGCCTCTAGCCCCTGCCCTACAGGCACCCGATAATCTTTACCCCCTTGGATAACGAGAATCGGTGTATTCCACTTGTGTACATGCTTAATCGGATTGAACTCGGTATAGGTCTTCTCATTGGCCTTGTCCCAATACGGGCCGCCAAGGTCATGATTTGCAAAGAACAGCTCTTCTGTCGTGCCATACCATGAAGTCATGTCAAACAGCCCGCAATGCGAGATAAAGCTTTTAAATCGTCCTTCATGCACACCGGCTAACATAAATACAGAGTATCCGCCATAACTAGCACCAATTGCACCTATGCGCGCCTTGTCTACATAGGATTCCTGACTAAAGTCATCTATAGCTGACAAGTAATCTCGAATGGCTTGTCCCCCCCAATCTTTGGAAATATCGGCATTCCACTTGGTACCCCATCCCGGCATGCCTCTTCTATTCGGAAGGATTACAATATATCCCTGAGAAGCCATCAGCTGGAAATTCCAACGGAAGGAATACCCCAGTGTAGTTGCTGACTGTGGTCCACCTTGACAAAATAACAAAGTCGGATATTTCTTAGCTGGATCAAAATTAGGCGGATAGATAACCCAAGAAAAGAGATCTTCTCCATCGGATGCCTTGGTATAACGTCCTTCTACCTTGGTTTCGGCAAGGCCTGCGTAGGCCTTATCATTGACCTTGGTAATGGCCGATAGGCTACGCTTTTGAAAATCATAGTGGAAGATTTCAGCAGCCCGAGTCATGGTTGTAGATGTTACCACCAATCCGCCTTGTGTCTCGCCTACAATATCCCCGATATCAAACTGCCCTTCGCTTATCTGCTTAATCTTAGGAAGCGCCCGAGCACTTAAATTGGCTGGGACCTCTAATTCAAAGAGCTGTACAGTGCCCTTCGTGGCTGCCGTAAAGTAGAGCTTACGATTATCCTTGCTCCATATAAAGGAATTAACGGTACCATCCCAGTGTGCCGTCAGGTTAAGGCGCTGGCTACGCTGCTTGTCATAGACAATAATATCTACCTTGTCGGCTTCATAGCCATCGGTCTTCATGCTTAACCAAGTAAGCTTCTGTCCATCTGGGCTATAGGTAGGATGTGTATCATAGCCATTCATGCCCTCGGTTAGGTTGACTGTTGCGGCAGTGGCTAAATCATACCGATAGATGTCAGTATTGGTGCTAGTCGCATAATCATTTCCAAACTTCTTCTTGCAAACATACAGTACCGCCTTGCTATCGGGAGACCAAGCAAAGTCATCCGCTCCACCAAATGGTGCCTGCGGACTATAATAAGGTTGATCCTGTAATAAATCTATAGGCTCCCCAAGCTTGCCATCAGCATAGCTCGCTATAAATGGATGCGCAAACCGGCCATCATTAAAGCTGTCCCAGTGTCTATAGTCTAAGTTGTCGTACACATAGGCATTGGACTGATCCAGGTCTGCATACTTATCTTTACTGTGGTATTTCTTAATTAATACCGATCGGCTAAAGAGGATATGCTTCTTATCTGGTGAAAGACGCACATCGGCAAGCCCACCTTCAACCTGCGTCAATTGCTTGGCGGCCCCACCTTTCAGGCTTTTCTGCCAGAGCTGCTCCTTAAATAGATAAATAACCTGGCCATCAGCGGTAATCTCCACCACCGACTCCCCACCTTTTTCGGTAGTCAGTTGCAATGGCTCCCCCCCAGTTACAGGGACAACAAAGAGATTCTTCTCCGACTTGTTCTCGCCAAAACTATACTGCGAAATGCCATAAACGACATGTTTTCCATCGGCTGACAGGCCTTCTGCCGAAACCCTACCGAGCTCCCACAGCTTTTCAGCTGTAAGGACATCTGTACCCAAATTTTGCATCTTCTGTGTGATCAAGGATTTATCTACCTTCATTTCTGGAGCATATTGTGCAAATGTCGTGGAGGCTATTAACATAGCAACCGCTAAAACAGAAACTTTATTCATAAATTAAATGTTTTTATCAATCCTGCAAGTTAATAAATGTAATGCCTTTAGCGAAATCCCGTTGCACGAACACTGCGCCGAAAGCTTACACAAAATCTCAGGTAAATAAGCCAGGTATACATATCCTATTTCCTCCTTTCTACGATTTAGCTGTTACGCTCAAATTGATCCCAATTAATACGTGTGGACAAACGCATTAAAACCGCAAGGATAATAAACAAGCCAATCGAACCAACAATTAAAGAGAAGTCCTGTAACTGCAATAAGAAGTACACAAAGGCATAGAACAAAAAGAGTATTCCACTAAATACAATGCAAATCTTACGATCCTGAGTAATACTATAGATAAAGGAAGCAATTAAGCCTGTGGTGGCAATAGAAGCAATTAAATAACTCCAATTAAAGCCTAAATGCTCCCCAATTGCAAGCAGCAGGGAATAGAATAGCACCATAGCACATCCAATTAAAATGTATTGAATAAAGTGAATCCGCTTCTTCTTGAGGATTTCCGTAAAAAACAAAGAGGTAAACGTAAGGAGAATCACTAAGATGCCATACTTGGCAACACGCGTAGTCTTTTGATAGTTATTAACTGTCTCCAAGAAGTTGACCTGCACCATATCCTGCTCGGTTGACAATTGCATTCCTTGACCTAAGGCATCCGTTGCTGCGCTAACCGCTTCTTCATAGGGCGCAGTATAATAATGCACATTGGACTCCGGATCGCTTACCGAATACATCAACTTATCGCCTCCTACCCACTGCTGGGAGAACTTACGGTTAAAGCCAGGTACAGACCAGCTGGCCACAAAATCCTTGTCAGTAACTGTTCTTTCTGCGGGCAGGAAGCCGCCATTAAAGCTGGGTCTTCCCCAATTGCCTTTGATTTCAATCTTAGACTCTTCAGCCGTAGGAAAAACTGTTAAGCTGCCTGAGCCACGCAGCCCTAAAGCAACCTCGAAATGCCCCTTAGTGGATCGTGCGGACAAGTCAATATCCGAAGAGAGCGTGCGCTCAAAGAGGGTTACCCCTTCCTGTTGAATCTGAAAGGTCTGCTCCTTGCCAGCCCAATTTAACTTCGGTGTACCCGTCAAGCCCTTTAAATCGCTTAAGCCTATAAAAAGCTTAGCATGTTCCCATTGAAGATCCGCCAACTTTACATCGAGCTTGGACAGGTCTAATTCTTCAAAATCTCCCTTGACCTGCACCTGCGAATTGTAAACCACGCGCTGATATATCCCGCGCTTTAGGTACTCTGGTTCCACCTGAGAATTAATCTGCATCTGCTTAGCCGCTAGAAACACATATTTACGTTCATTGAAAGTCTCCAACCTGGTCTTCCCCTTATCATCCGTAACGTTTGCGGTATACTGATAGTTGTAAGGAATCCCTATGATAGGCCCAGACACAACCTGCGCCTCCCCCCACTTGCTTGAGATCTCTTGACTGACAATACGCTCCCGTTGATTGCGCTCGGAGATTAAATCATTGATCCAACTCATCGGTATCAGTAGAAATAATACCAGGATCAACATAATACTTAACTTAAAGAGCACCGAATTGGCCAACCTATCAAAAAAGGATTGCTTGGCAGGGCTTAAAGGCCCTGAATTTTGTTGATTTGAATTTTCCATTTTATTACTATTTTAATAATGTTTTAAAAGTACTTTGAATTACAAAGCTGTTGGGTAAAAAAATTTATTGTAACTGTTTTATTAATTTTTCTAATGCACTCAGGTGGTTTTCAAAGGCTTTTTGCCCTTTTTCGGTCTTTCTATACCGGGTATTGGGCTTTCTATCTACAAAGCTCTTCTCCACGAGGATATAGCCCTCCTTCTCCAGGGTCTTTAGATTGGAAGCCAGATTGCCATCGGTTACCTCCAATAGTTCTTTCAGTGAGCTAAAATCATAGTCATCATTCGCCATAAGCACACTCATCACCTGCAACCGCACCTTATTTTCAAAGACCTTACTATATAGCGATAAATCCAAGCCCACCTTATTCGTATTTCTTATAAACGATAAAACCATAAATAATGTGTAGTAAGCCGAAGCCTAGCACCCAAAACCACAAGCCATAGCCTGGCAAGAGCATAGCCAACAAGCCTAATAGGATGTCTAACATCCCTAGCCAGCGTATCTCCTTAAAGGTATAAGCGCTCGCTGCAAACAAAGACAAGCCGTAAAAGAGTAGCAAACTCCCCGCCACCAAGCCATAGTACCCCTTTCCTACCATCAATACGGAAAATAGACCTCCAGTCACCAGTGGTACTGCCATGGCTAAGAGCATGGACTTGCTCGTCTGATTCCAAACCGACTGCTTTACCCGCTTGGCCTTACGCTTTGCCATCAGCACACCTGTTATTAAAGAAGCCAATAAAACACAGAGGGCTAATACCAGCAGGTAAACAATAATATCATTGTCGGCAACATAGCGATCTCTATAAGGGAAGCTACTCTTGAAACCATATACTTTAATATACGCAAAGAAAGCTCCGATCAGGGCATACATGCCGATCAGTACCCCAGATAATCCGGATATGGAGATGAATTTTGACGACTTTTCCATCATGGACCTGATTTGTCCAATCTCTTTTAATAAATCTTTGTGTTCCATTTAAAGCACTTTGGTTTTCAAAGTAAATGAATATAAAAGACTTATCAAAATGAAAAAAAATAAATTCATCTTTTTTAAAAATAAATGCAAAAAAGACTTGCAACATATGCTTTTGAATTCTATCTTTGTGGCACAATAAAAGTCCTAATAACTGCGGAAGTGGCGTAATTGGTAGCCGCACCAGACTTAGGATCTGGCGCCGCAAGGCGTGGGGGTTCG
>JASLCA010000384.1 GCA_030146225.1 Sphingobacterium sp.
CAGAAAAAAGTTACCATACGTTCTCCTTACGGAGAGTTTATATACGAATAGTAATGAAAATACCGAAGGAAAAGCCCATTATTGGCAGTATTGAAACCATAGACCTACCCGAATTGGGCCTATTTAAGATATTTGCTAAAATTGATACTGGCGCCGAAACTTCGGTATTACATTGTGATGGATTTGAGACATTTGAGGACAAGGGGCATCGTTATATACGCTGTTATATAGATGCGCATCCTGAAATGCAGCAATCCGAAGTCATCCAATTTATAATTCCCATACATCGCGAACGCGTAATTAAAAACTCCTTTGGTCAATCAGAAACCAGACATATATTTCTGACCAAGATAAAATTATTCGATAGGGTATATAATATAAAACTATCCGTTAGGGATCGTTCATCTATGTCCTACCCTATGCTTTTAGGTAAAAACTTTATAAGCGGTAAATTCTTAGTGGATGTATCTAAGAAACATCTAGCCAAGGGAACGGGTTAGGATGTATCCTATAAATTTCAATTGTTAATTTTTAATAAACAAAATATTCTGTGAATATTGCAGTATTATCAACGAATAGAAATCTCTATTCTACGAAACGCCTTGTTGAGGCAGCTATTTCGTTAGGACATGAGTGTCAAGTCATTGACCATAGCAAATGCTATGTAGGGATTCAACAGGGCAAGCCAACCATCCACTTTAAAGGGCAGGATTTATCTCATATTGATGCGATTATCCCGCGCATAGGCTCTTCGATTACCTTCTATGGCTCTGCTATTGTCAGGCAATTTGAAGTGATGAATGTAGTCTCGGCCAATCCAAGTCAAGCCATTACCCGCTCGCGTGACAAGCTGCGTTGTATGCAGATTTTGTCAGGAGCCGGCCTAGGACTGCCCATTACTGGCTTTGCTAGATCTGTCTCCCATGTAGATGACTTAATCAATATGGTAGGCGGCGCCCCTTTGGTGATTAAATTATTGGAGGGTACCCAAGGCATTGGGGTGGTCTTAGCGGAAACCAAGAAAGCAGCTTCCTCTGTAATTGAAGCCTTTTATGGCCTAGGCAACAACATCTTAATCCAAGAATATATTAAGGAGGCTAAAGGGACTGACATCCGAGCATTTGTCGTGGATGGCAAGGTCGTAGGTGCGATGAAGCGCACCGCCAAGGAAGGTGAGTTCCGATCCAATTTACATCGGGGAGGTACAGCCGAAATTGTCAAACTTACACGTGCAGAGAAAGAAACAGCAATCTCCGCTGCCAAGGCAATGGGCTTAACCGTTGCAGGTGTAGACATGCTGCCCTCAGCGCGTGGCCCCTTAATCCTAGAGGTAAACTCTTCTCCAGGCTTAGAAGGCATTGAAGCTGCCACAGGCAAGGATATTGCCATTGAGATTATCAGATACTTAGAGAGACAGCATTTGGTTAAGCAGAGCTCCAAGCCAGCCCCTGTAACCAGAAAAGTGAAGAAAGAAAGTAAGCTATAATACGTATAACAAAACTTAGCAAGTAGGCTTGTATCATAAAGAATGATACAGCCTCTAGCAAGAGTTATCCCAATTCGAAAAGCGACGATTGCTTTAGCTGGGACTTAATCATTCCTAAAGCTTATAAAAGCAGCCTTTTGGACCTTCCAGATTCGCTCTAAAAGAAAGATGTATCATCTTTTTAAAATGACACATCTTCTTTTATTAATTCATAAAGTTAATTTATTCTTTTAGTACTCCAGCACCTCGACTTCTGTACGACGATTTGCCTGATGCTCTGCATCGGAACATTTAATGCCATTTCCACAATGGTTGGTCAAGCGGGATTCCCCATAACCCTTAGCGACTAAACGTCGGCTATCAATACCACGACTAATAATATACTCAACAGCTGCCTGTGCTCTACGCTGCGACAAACGCATATTATAATCATCATTACCACGACTATCGGTATGACTGGACAGTTCTATTTTTAAGGTCGGATGTTCCGTTAATGTACGCACCAAGTCATCCAAAATTAGGGCGGCATCGGGACGTATATTATGCTTATCAAAGTCATAATGTATATTCTCCAAGACAAACTTTTGACCTACGGTATAGACAGGAACTGGCTCTAAAGCAAGTTTAACACGGATAAGGGTATCCTTCAGCGCCTTAATAGGACTGACAAGCACGGAGTCAGCAATAAAGTCATTCTTTTCAGCCAATATTTTATAAGCTTGGTTCTCCACTATAGGAAAGGTAAACAAGGCATTTCCATCGCTCTGTACCGTACCGACAACCTTTCGACCATCCGCCAGAAGGGTCACCGTTGCCCCAGGAAGCAAAGCCTGTGTCTTCTTATTAATGGTTAAGCCTTCTAATAGAATATGAATCTCAGGCCTCACAAACCCAAAGGAATAGATGTCATCATTGCCCTTACCGCCAAGCCTATTGGAGGATAAGTAGCCATGACTTTCCCGCTCAGCTACTTGTGTATAAACAAGTGCAAAGTCGTCCCCTGGAGAATTTATAGGATAGCGCATATTTCTAGCCTCCGTAAAATTGCCTTTTGACCCTGTTGCATGGAATATATCCAAGCCCCCCATGCCAGCCCTACCATTGCTTGAGAAGTAAAGCTCATCTGCATAGACAGTAGGAAACATTTCGTCCCCGGTAGAATTGATAGCAGGCCCGGCATTAATAGGACGCCCCCAAGAGCCATCCGATTGCAGCTCGGAATACCAAATATCCACTCCGCCAATGCTACCTGGCATATCCGAGGCAAAATAAAGCGTCTTTTCATCCTTGCTCAATGCCGCATGGCCTAGGGAATATTCCTTCACATTATTGTATGGAAAGTCTATCTCCTTCCAGTTGCCACTTTCATTTTTATAGATCTTTAATTCTAAATTGTTCCGTTTTATCCTTTTCCCAAATGCACGGTATCGCTCGCCTTCTTTACCTGGATAGGTACGAGTAACATACATAACATCTTCTTGCGCATTGGTAATTACGGGTCCTACATGGTACTTCACCGCATTAAAATCTTCCTTGCGCATAGCCCCATCACTCATACCCGCATTAACCCTAGGAGATGCTGTAGAAAATATCTTTAAGTAAGACTCCCCTGTCATGCCGCTCCGCGCTGTAGCATAGCTACTGGGCTCAGCGGTATACAATACCCCATGTTTTTTAGTAGGGAACGCGCCAAACTCCGCTCTATCGGTGTTTATATGCTCTTCATTCTTGAGGGTATGGTTGGTCGGCGACTTAATCCATAGTAGCGCAGAATCAGCTCCTGCTAGCGCGAGATTAATTTCAGAAGAAGCACCATACTTGCCCGCATAGCGCTGGTACTGCAGCTTAGCTTCTGCATACTTTGCATTTTGCTTAAGTACCTCAGCATAATTAAGCAAGGAGATTTCCTGATAATCATTTCGAGCGACAATTTTAGCATACCAGTTTTCTGCTAAATCATAATTATTTAAGTACATATAGCTTTCCGCTAAACGCTCCATATTTAGGGTGGAAGCATCTTTCTTATTTACGGTTTTCTCTAATACCTTAATAACATTAGCATACTCATTTCGGAGGAGATAGCGTTCAGCCTTAGTCCCTGCGCTGGGTTGTTCTTGAGCCTGTAGAGCCACTGGAAAGATAGCTGTACCAATCAAGCCAGCCATTAGCAGACTCTTTATTTTTTTATTTAACATTTCCATCTATTTTCAAAAATTTATATTAGAAAAAACGCGGACTCAACAACTGCCTAACTGTACCAAAGGTAACCCCTAAGGTAAGCTCATGACTACCATTTTGTAAGCCACTCATCTTATTCAGCATAATATCATAGGAGTAGCCAAGACGGAAACGGTCCGTAGCATAAAATTGTACAATCCCTGTTATGGCATTAGTTGCGCTTAGTTTCAGCGGGGACTGATCGTAATATTCCCGATCGAATATACGTGCACGGGTACGGTATCCAGCCCCTATCCAAAACTTATTATTAAAGATAAACATCGCATTAATATCTAAGGAGGTAGGTCCTTTAAAATCATCCTTTACCAAAATACTAGGGCGAAAATGAAGTCCTTGCTCAAATTCAAAGAGCGCCCCCCCAATTACATACAAGCTTATATTTCGATAAAGACTCTCCAGGGAGTTCTCATTAAAGCGAAATTCATCATTGCTGCTCGAATTGGCAAACAAGTCCTGAACGGATGCTCCTAGATACCATTTAGGATTGTAATAATACACCCCTAGTCGGATATCAGGACGCCAGGTACTCAACTTACCTGCTGGAATAACGATATCCCCCGTCTCCACCGCTTGTAGCTTATTACCATCCAGTCCATACTGTGTAAAGCCAGCCGCAATACCTAAAGACAGGCGTTGCGTATCTTCATCATCCAATTGCAGACGTAAGGCATAGTTGGCATAGACCGAAGTAGCGGACTGCGCGCCCAACTTATCAGCAGTAACCTGAAGCCCAACCCCATGTCGCTTGCTAACAGGATCTACCACGCCATCAATAGAGATTGAACCCGTCTTTGGCGCGCCATCCCATCCAGCCCACTGGCTTCTTAAGGCCATTTGGCCAAACCATTCTTCTTTATACCCTGTATATGCAGGGTTTACACTGATGGAGTTAAATACATACTGCGTAAACTGAATACTCTGTTGCGCATGTGTCTTTCCAATTAGGAGCGTGGCGGCGCAACATAACAGAACTTTTAAACGTTGACTTTTCATGTGTGTATATTGTCTATTTTTGGTCATGACTCTTGTTTATTTCGTTTTAATGGCAACCCAGCCTTTTAGTACCTTTTGCGTACCTGCCTTGTATAAGGTTATGATGTAATAATACGTTCCTTCATTTAATCCTTTTCCAGACCAAGTATTATCATACTTATCATTCCGATAAACTTCATTCCCCCATCTATTTACAATAGTTAATGCAACTCGATCAAAGCCTTCAATGCCTACGATTTCAAAATTATCATTTGTACCATCCCCATTGGGCGTAAATATATTGGGTATAAAGAAATCATCTGCTTCTATAGTAATTGTCACCGTGGCATTGTTACTCCAAAAGCCCAATTCATCTTTCACGCGGTAGACAAAGGTATCTTCCCCAACAAATCCAGGATTTGGCGTGTACATTACCGTACCATCAGCTAACAGCTCTATACTTCCATTTTTCGGCTGACTTATAATTTCAATAC
>JASLCA010000390.1 GCA_030146225.1 Sphingobacterium sp.
CTTAACAGATCTTCTATTCCGCTGCTCGCTAATTTGGGGATTTTATAAACCTTGTTCGCCACATTAATTGTACTGGCATTTGGATCAATAAGATAAATTGTGCAGGCTGGATTTGTAAATTGCAATAGATTGGCAGCAGGGTAAACTTGTAATGATGTGCCTATAACAACGAAGATGTCCGCCGCCTCTGTAATTGCTTCTGCCCGCTCCAAGTTCGGAACAGCCTCTCCAAACCAAACGATATGCGGCCGCAACTGTGCCCCCAATTCGCAAACATCACCTAGGTTAATATCTGCATTGTTCAATTGATAAACAAATCGTGGGCTTAAGCTAGACTGCGCCTTCATAAGCTCTCCATGTAGGTGTAGCACCTTGCTGCTGCCAGCACGCTCGTGTAAGTCGTCTACATTTTGTGTGATAATGCTTACATCGTAATCTTTCTCCAATGCGACCAATGCTAGATGTGCAGCATTAGGCTGGGCTTCTAAGCATTGCTTCCTGCGGATGTTGTAAAAGTCTAGGACCAAGGCAGGATCTTTCTTCCAAGCTTCTGGGGTAGCCACATCTTCCACCCTATAGCCTTCCCAAAGTCCATCTGCTCCTCTAAAGGTTTTTAAACCACTCTCCGCGGAGATACCAGCACCAGTAAAAACAACAAGCTTCTTTTTCATTCTAGAAAATTAATATTTAGGCAAAGATAACCAATGTAAAGTGGATCGCTCAGGCTGTGAGAAAACAAAAAACAGCTAAGTGCTTTTATACACCTAGCTGTTAAATCACAAAATATTGAAGAATAGCTTCTTATTTTACAAAATGTCGATGTTCTATTATGGTAATGTTGTCAGGCTCTTCCGCTTCGGTAAGAAGCCCTTTAACAACGCATCTGCCAGTTACACCACGCGCAAGTAATGCGCCGCCTAAGCCTAGGCCTGTAAGGGCTGCTCCTGGGCTGTGGGTAAGCTTTCGAATGCTTGTCCCCAAGAGTAAGCCTCCTGCCAGCACGGATACGATACGCTCTGAACAGGCAATCTCTCCGTTTTCACAAGCTTGGTCTAATCTGGATTTTAAAGTTGTTAAGATGGAATCTAGTATAGCCATATTTTTAGTTGTTTTTTTCAATGTATTTATAACTAAATAACAATAAAAGCACCGAAATGTTTTACTATTTTTAATAATCATTTAAACTTGCAGATAGACAATATGAGAGTAAAAAAATATTCCGGCGAACTCGTTCCTTTTAAAGTGGATAGCCTCAAAAATTCATTAATGCGCTCAGGTGCTGACACGCAACAGGTAGAACTCGTGTATCAGGATATACAGCCTAACCTATTTGATGGGATCTCCACGCGTGAACTCTATCAGCTGGCATTTGACTCCTTAAAGAAACAAAGAAGCACCTACGCGGCTCGTTATTCGCTTAAGAAAGCTCTCCGGGATCTAGGGCCAGAGGGGTTTTACTTTGAAGATTGGATAAGTAAACTCTTTGCTGCTGATGGCTATCAAACTGTCACGGGGCAAACTGTGCAAGGACACGCTGTTTCTCATGAGATTGATGTGGTGGCCTTGAAGGCGGATAGCATGCTGGCCATTGAGTGTAAGTTTAGAAATGATACAGATGCAAAAATTTCTGTTACCACGCCGATGTACTTTATGTCGCGTGTGAAAGATGTGAAGGATAAAGATTTTAGTTTCTTTGGGCAGTCTAGACAGTTTACGGATGGCTGGTTAGTGACCAATGCCTATCTGACATCGGACTCCATTGACTTTGGTAAGTACTACAAGCTAAATCTGCTTTCATGGGATTATCCTGCAGCGAGCAGTATAAAGGTGCGTGTAGATAATAAAGGGCTCTACCCGATCACTTGCCTTACAACCTTGACCGATTTAGCAAAAAAAGAGCTTTTAAAGAAGAATTGTGTATTGGTTAAGGAACTGGTAGAGAACCCCGCCTTTTTAACAGGGATTGAAATTCAGGAGGGCAATAAGGCTGCTATTTTCTTAGAAGCAAAAGAACTTTCAGAAATTTCAACAAAAGTGAACTAAATATTTGGAAATGTCGTTATTTCACTCATAAAGGGGTTTATTGCTAAATGTGATAATTTATTTGCTTTTTTCATTTAATTTTCTTATATTAGGTAATTACATTTAAAATCTATTTAGTTATGAAAAAAGTGTCGTTATTAATTTTATCAACGCTTCTTTTTAACTTTGTACAAGCAAAACAAACACACTTAGCTACGGCAGTGCATAAAGAATCGCAAACCATGGTGGTTGCCATTGGTGCTGCCCTTTTGTTAACGATTGTTGTCGTGTTATATAGAAGACAAAAAAGAAGGTTTAATGATTAAGCATAAAAGGCTACTCTAGTGAGTAGCCTTTTGTGTTATTCAGCTCTTTTCAAGCCAAATTTTTCTATTTTATGATAGAGATGACTTCGCTGAATTCCGATTTCATCTGCTGTCTTGGATACATTCCATCCATTCTTATCCAGTTTGAACACTATAAATACCTTCTCGGTATAGTCCTTATAATCTTGGAAGGATTCAAATTTATCAAAGTTGCAACCCTCGCTGGCCGGCTTGCTGGATTGGGGGCTGCTCGTTGGATTGGCGTACAGGGATACATCCTTGTCTGTAAT
>JASLCA010000249.1 GCA_030146225.1 Sphingobacterium sp.
ATTAAAATAGGCTGATTCCAAGAAGATATCCGTAGTCGCCTCAGACACTCCTGCATGCTGACCGCCAAATACACCCGCAATACACATCGGCTTTTCCGCATCAGCAATTACCAGATCTTCAGCAGAAAGCGTACGCGCAACCCCATCTAGGGTTACAAAAGCTTCACCTTCGCTTGCTTTACGTACAATCACCTCATCTCCAGCAATCTTTGCACGGTCAAAAGCATGTAAAGGTTGACCTAGATCATGTAGAATATAATTGGTAACATCCACAATATTATTAATCGGGCGGATGCCAATAACATTTAACTTTTCTTTCAGCCAGTCCGGAGAATCCTGCACCTTCACACCCGAAATATTCAGTCCAGAATACCGTGGAGCAGCCGACTCATCAACCACTTGCACCTTCGTCTGTAGAACCTCCGTTGGCTTAAATGCAGCAACATCCGTTAAGCTATATGTAGTTCTAAAGTAAGCCGCTAAATCCCGAGCAACCCCCAGGTGAGAAGCCGCATCAGCCCTATTTGGCGTCAAGCCAATTTCATAGCGATAATCATCTTTAAGGTTATAATAATCCTTCACCAAAGCGCCTACAATTGCATCCGCTTTTAGTTCAACGATCCCTGCATGTGAAGAGCCCAAACCAATCTCATCCTCACCACATAGCATGCCTTCAGAAACCTCACCCCTAATCTTAGACTTGGTAATCTTAAAAGGCTCGCCCGAAGATGGGTGACATACCGCCCCAACAGGAGCTACAATCACCTTTAGACCCGTACGTACATTTGGAGCGCCACATACGATATGCAGCAAATCAGCTGCACCCACATTTACAGTAGTCACTTTTAGCTTATCGGCATTAGGATGTTGCTCACAGGAAATCACTTCCCCAACCAGCAATCCTTCCAAGCCCCCAGGAATACTTTGCACCGTCTCCAATAGCTCCACCTCCAAGCCTACATCCGTAAGTATCAAAGAAAGCTCCGCAGGGGTTTTATCAGTATCTATATAGTTTTTAAGCCAATTATAGGAAATATTCATCTCAGCATTGTTTTAATGCACAAAGATAGAATTTTGAAATGAAATCGGTAATCCTGCGCCTGCTATTTCTAAATTAATTAGCAGGAAAGGACTAACACAGGTCTACAATTGTGGATAAATATAAAATATCCACATTAACGCAAGTATAGCATAGCTAATACTAAAATATTCCGTAAATTTGTGCTTTAACTTGAAGAACGTTCAAATACACAGTTATAATGATTCATTTCTTTGTGAACCCTAGCAACATCGTTTACGGTGTGCAAACACAACAAGACTTATCTCTAGAAGATATCTCTAAACTAAACTGGCTCTTCGGCAACGCTAAAAAACTCGACGAAAAGACACTGGACAATACATATGTGGGACCACGCGCTGCGATGGTCACCCCATGGAGCACCAATGCCGTAGAAATCACCCAGAACATGGGGATTCAAGGCATTCTGCGTATTGAAGAGTTTCAACAAGTCGAGCCAAGCTTTAGCGACTTTGATCCGATGATATCCCAGAAGTTTGCGGCCTTGACGCAGGACATCTATGCAATTGATATTGCACCAGAGCCTATTTTGGATGTTACGGATATTGCAGCTTACAACAAGCAAGAAGGATTAGCCCTCAATGATGAAGAGGTTGAATACTTAAATGCCCTATCCAGTAAAATCAATAGACCCCTTACAGATGCTGAGGTATTTGCTTTCTCACAAGCCAATTCTGAGCACTGTCGTCATAAAATCTTCAATGGTACCTTTATTATTGATGGTGTAGAGCAGCCGACTTCTTTATTCAAAATGATTAAGAAGACTTCGGAGACCAACCCAAATGCAATCGTATCCGCATATAAGGACAACGTTGCCTTTGTAAAAGGTCCGCGCGTGACACAGTTTGCGCCCAAGACAGCCGACAAGCCTGACTTCTACGAAGAGAAAGACTTTGATTCCGTCATCTCCATTAAAGCCGAAACACACAACTTCCCCACCACCGTAGAACCATTCTCAGGAGCGGCGACAGGATCCGGAGGCGAGATACGGGACCGCCTTGCAGGTGGCCAAGGTTCACTTCCACTAGCAGGGACAGCGGTTTACATGACCTCCTACTCCCGCTTACAGGCAGAGCGTCCTTGGGAAGATGCTATTCAAGCCCGTCAATGGCTATACCAAACGCCAGTAGACATCCTTATAAAGGCATCCAATGGAGCATCTGACTTTGGAAACAAATTTGGACAACCCTTAATTACAGGTTCCATCCTAACCTTCGAACACGAAGAAGCAGGCCGCAAGCTAGGCTATGACAAAGTCATTATGCAAGCAGGTGGAATAGGCTATGGCAAATTAGATCAAGCAAAAAAACACAAGCCAAAGACAGGCGATAAAATCGTAATCCTAGGTGGTGAAAACTACCGTATAGGCATGGGTGGTGCAGCAGTATCCTCAGCGGACACTGGCGCATTTGGATCAGGCATTGAATTAAATGCGATCCAGCGTTCAAACCCAGAGATGCAAAAGCGTGCCGCAAATGCCATTCGCGCATTTGTAGAGTCCGACCACAACCCAATCGTTTCAATACACGATCACGGTGCTGGTGGACACCTAAACTGTCTCTCGGAATTGGTAGAGGAAACAGGTGGATTAATCGACATGGATAAGCTACCTGTAGGTGACCCTACCCTATCAGCAAAAGAAATAATCGGTAATGAATCCCAAGAAAGAATGGGCTTAGTTATCGCAGAAGAAGATATTCAAACCCTTCAAAAGGTAGCGGATCGCGAGCGTGCCCCGATGTATACCGTGGGAGACGTAACAGGCGATCACCGCTTTACATTCCAGTCCGCAACCACAGGTGAAAAGCCGATGGACTATGACTTGGCTGACTTCTTTGGGTCTTCGCCAAAGACGATTATGAACGACAAGAAGATCGCCTACAACTATGCAGGTCTGGCTTATGATGTGAACGAAGTACCAAGCTACTTAAAGCAGGTCTTAAAGCTAGAAGCTGTAGCCGCTAAAGATTGGTTAACCAATAAGGTTGACCGTTGTGTGGGTGGTCGCGTTGCGAAACAGCAATGTGTAGGTCCATTGCAATTGCCGCTTAACAACGTCGGTGTAATGGCTTTGGATTATAAGTCCACAGAAGGTATTGCAACAACCCTTGGGCATTCCCCATTAACAGCCTTGGTTGATCCAGTGGCTGGTTCGCGCAATGCAATAGCAGAATCACTATCCAATATTGTGTTTGCACCCATAAAAGATGGCTTAGCAGGAATCTCCCTGTCTGCCAACTGGATGTGGGCATGTAATAATCCAGGAGAAGATGCACGCTTGTACGAAGCGGTGAAAGGCTGTTCAGACTTTGCAATTGCCCTAGGCATTAATATCCCTACCGGTAAAGACTCCCTATCCATGAAACAGAAGTATCCAGATGGCAGCAATGTAATTGCCCCAGGTACTTTAATCGTTACGGCAGGTGGTAACTGTACAAACATTAATAAGGTAGTAGAGCCTGTACTTGTTAAAGATGCCGGATCTATCTATTATATAAATCTATCCCAAGATACATTCAAGCTGGGTGGTTCATCCTTTGCACAGATCCAAAATAAGATTGGCGACGAAGTGCCTACAATTCAGGATGCAGCCTACTTTAAGACCGCATTCAATGCGGTTCAAGCCTTAATCCATGCGGATCAAGTAGCAGCCGGCCATGATATTGGATCAGGTGGTTTAATTACGACCTTATTAGAGCTGTGTTTTGCAGATGTCAACCTAGCCGCAAACTATGATTTATCAGGTTTAGGTGAAGCAGATACCGTAAAAGCACTATTCAATGAGAATATAGCTTTGGTATTGCAAGCAAAAGACGATGCAGCCTTTGAGGCCGTATTAGCAGCGGCAGGCATCCAAGCAGTACGGATCGGTACAGCCATAGCGGGTACCAGCATTAGCATAAAGAACCATGCAGAAGTATTTAACTTTGATGTCGTTGAGACCCGTGATGCATGGTTTAACACCTCTTACCTATTAGATAGCAAACAATCTAAAAATGGAATGGCACAGGCGCGTTTTGACAACTACAAAAACCAGCCTTTACGCTTTACCTTCCCTACACAGTTTGATGGTAAAAAACCAGTTAACGCAGGACCAAGACCAAAAGCGGCGATTATCCGTGAAAAAGGCTCCAACTCCGAGCGCGAGATGGCAAATGCCATGTACCTAGCAGGATTTGATGTTAAGGATGTGCATATGACGGATCTAATATCAGGCCGAGAGACCTTAGAAGATATTCAGTTTATTGGTGCTGTAGGAGGTTTCTCCAACTCGGATGTACTAGGTTCAGCAAAAGGTTGGGCAGGCGCATTCTTGTATAATGAGAAAGCAAAAAGTGCATTAGAGGCATTCTTTGCCCGTCCAGACACCATGTCGGTAGGTATCTGTAATGGCTGTCAATTGTTTATGGAGCTAGAGTTGATCAACCCTGATCATAGCGTTCATGGCAAGATGCTACACAATACCTCCCAGAAACATGAGTCCAACTTTGTATCCGTACAAGTACAAGAGAACAATTCCATTATGTTAAAGACCTTAGCAGGTACAACATTAGGGGTTTGGATCTCGCATGGAGAGGGTAAATTCAACCTCCCAGAAAACGAGGATCAGTACGACATCGTTGCAAAGTATGCGTATGCAGCCTATCCGCACAATCCAAATGGTTCAGACTACAATACAGCAATGTTATGTGACAAGACAGGTCGCCACTTGGTGACAATGCCACATATTGAGCGTTCTACATTCCCTTGGAACTGGGCCAACTACCCAGCAGGACGTCAAGATGAGGTTTCACCTTGGTTAGCAGCCTTCGTAAATGCGAAGAACTGGTGTCTAAGCACGAATAAATAATAAAAAGTCTTTAGGGTATTCGCTCGTAGAAATCCTAAAGACTCTTTTAAGACAAAGTAAAAAGGCCTGCTCCAAATGGAAGCAGGCCTTTTTATTATACATAAGGTTACTATATACTAAAACTCTTTATCGTAGGTACGATTCCAATGTTTGTTACGATCCATTGGGGTTCCCTTTACTTTATATTCCAAACGGATACCATTTAGACGACGCTGCTTAAGGCGTTTATTTACCTCATCAATATAGGTGATTTCCATAATTCTGTAAGTACCAAAAGTAGTGCCCTCATACAAGCTAGCATCTACCCCCTCCTCAACCAGCTCAAAGTTGAAAAAACAACCTAAGTAATCTTTCCAAAACAATACCGGATTATCAACCTTATCTGCATATGCACCTACCGCATAACATTGCTCCTCATCTGGTCCGACTTCAAAGTAATCCGCTAATAGCTTGTTGGTGTCCGCTAAAAAACTTTCACCTACAGTTTCATCTTCAATTGGTAAGAAGGAAATTAAATCACCCTCCTCTACACAATCAAACATACTATGCTCCGTAAAGCTTTCGATTAGTTCAGGCAGTAGTTCAACAACGCTATTATACATCTTCTTCATCTTACAAAAGTAAGAACAATCTATTAATTAACCTATTTTTAAGATGGCTTGTCCTGCTAAACTTAGTTGTTCGGAAGTCTGATACGAAAAGTATCCGCTCAAAGACTAGATTAAGTACTTGTATGAAAATCAAAAAACATGTATCTTGTATACAGAAAATTATGCTATCCTTAATCAAGTAAACAAGCAACTGAAGGTTTAGCGTAGGTGTAATCATCTATTTATTAACCAATAATCTAATAGGCTATGTTGTATATGTATTTTTCATTACTGCTTTACTTGGCGATAATCGCCCTCGTAATTTTTATACTTTATCGGATAATTGATAACTGGATAGGACGTATTATTAATGTTCGTCGTGATCAAAACGAAGCCTTACGCGAGATTGCCGATGCTATCCGCATCCGTGAAAAGAAAGCCCAACAATAAGATTAACACAAAGCATCTAGACAAACTATGTTTTCAGCTACTACCTACCAAAGTCGTAGGGAAATTCTTCAGGAAAAAATTCAAGACGGAATCTTATTGTTTCTTGGAAATATCGAAAATCCGATAAACTTTGAGCACAATGTCTATCCCTTTCGACAGGACAGTAATTTCCTGTATTATTTTGGGATACAAGCCGCTAAGCTTGCCGCCATAATAGATCTATCGGAAAACAAGACCATTATCTTTGGGGATGAGCTCAGCATCGATGATATTGTATGGATGGGCCAGCAGGAAAGCCTGAAAGAGAAGGCCTCAAAAGCCGGTGTCAGCGAGACAAGACCCTTTCAAGAACTCTTTAGCTACCTACAGAAAGCCCGCTCAGCCCAACAGCCAATACATTACCTGCCGCCCTATCAGTCCGTAAACAAGCTGTTATTAAGTGAGGCCCTAGGTAGTCCAGTTTCGCAATTAAGCCCCTCAATAAGCTTTATACAAGCAGTTGTCGCGCAGCGTTCCATTAAGGAAGAAGCAGAAATTGTAGAGATCGAAAAAGCCATCAGCCTGTCCACGGAGATGCACCTATTAGCGATGCGCATGGCAAAGCCAGGGATAAAAGAAAGAGAAATAGCCAACGCCATGCAGCAGTTTGCGGCCGACCAAGGCTCGCCCTTTGCCTACCCCGCAATTGTTACCATACATGGGGAAATCTTGCATAATGCCTATCAGCAGCATACGCTGAAGGAAGGCGACTTGCTCCTCAATGACTCAGGAGCAGAAAGCCCTATGGGCTATGCCGGAGACCTTACCCGCACCTTCCCCGTCTCAGCAAGCTTTACAAGCAAGCAAAGAGATATATACAATGTCGTCCTCAAGGCCTTTACAGCTGCCCGGAACATGCTAAAGCCAGGCATAAAGTATAAGGATATTCACCTACATGCAGCGCATTCCTTAGTAGAAGGGCTGATTGATTTAGGCCTGATGAAAGGCGATCCCGCAGCAGCAGTAGCCCAACATGCCCATACCCTATTCTTTCAATGTGGCTTAGGCCATATGATGGGCTTAGATGTGCATGATATGGAAGATCTAGGCGAGCAGTACGTAGGCTATAGCAGTGCCGAGCCAAAGGACACACAGACATTTGGCTTAAAGTCATTACGACTGGGAAAAGCCTTAGAAGCAGGCAATGTCTTAACAGTGGAGCCAGGCATCTATATGATCCCCGAGCTTATAGACATCTGGCAGGCAGACAACAAGCTAGCCGAGTTTATCAATTACGACAAGGTCAATACCTACCGTGATTTTGGAGGCATCCGTATTGAAGACGATTTCTTAATTAGCCCAGAAGGCTACCGCCTGTTAGGACCTGAGTTAATAAAGTCCGTACAGGATATACAGGATTACCGTGCCGAACATCTATCCTAAGCCCAATTTCTGCCAGCTTAGACAGAAGCTAAATACAAAGAAAAATGCAAAAAACTCAGATACTCAATAGGCTTGCAGCCTTAGTCCTTAGCTGTTGTGCCTATGGGGCAGCTCTGCCCGCACTAGCACAAGAACAGCCCCAAGTAGGCATACTAAAGGCAACCGAGCCCACAGCTGACCTACAGGTGGAGGTACTGCCTAGAAGCAGCTGGGCCGCAAAGCCTGCTACACCTTACAAAAAGCAATATCCCAATCGGATTACCATACATCACGAAGGAGGCA
>JASLCA010000268.1 GCA_030146225.1 Sphingobacterium sp.
TGCATAGGCCGACCAGTACCATAAGCCATACGGACATAGCGCCTGTGGTGATCAATGACAATAGCACCAAGCTTGCGGCCATTAAGGATACGATGAATAGGATCTTGCTACTTTGAAATTTGTTCAGGAAGAAGGAGCCTACAAAGCGTCCGACTAGCATCCCACCCCAGTAATAGGTCAGGTAAACATTGGCACTGCTCTCTGCGATGTCCATTCTGTCGGCAATATAATTCGTCAGGTAGGTACCGATAGCTACCTCTGCCCCTACGTACATAAAGAGGGCTATTATGCCGAATTTCAATACAGGGAATTTCGAAAGGAGCTGGAATATACCTAACTGTTCTGCTGACTCCGCTGCTTCAGTTTTTTTTGCTTGTGGGAAGTTGATGCTGAATATCAGTATCCCGATAAGCAATAAGCCCGTGGCAATAATCATGTAGGGCTTAACCAATATGGAGGAACTGTTATTGGTTTCGGTAATTTTTGAAAGAATAAAATGCGCGCCAAATATCGGGGCTATGGTTGTCCCAAGGGAGCCTACACCCTGAATTAAGGTCAATCTGGAAGCAGCGGTCTCTGCTGGTCCTAAAAAGGTTATGTAGGGGTTGGCGGAGACTTGCAACAAGACAATGCCGATGGCTACTATAAATAGTGCTGCTAGGAATAGGTAATATTCATGGAACAAGGAGGCTGGATAAAACAGGAATGCTCCTATTGCTGCGATGCCAAAGCCCAGAACCATTCCATTTTTGAAGCCTATCCTATCCACCAGACGTCCTGCTGGAATGGATATCAGGCCATAGGTCAAGTAGAAATAAAACTGAACCAAAGAGGATTGGGAATAGGTCAGGTTGAATCCTTGCTTAAAAAATGGCACTAGGGTATCATTCAATACCGTAATAAAGCCCAACATAAAGTAGAGGATGGCCAATATCAGTAGTGCCACCTTGAAGGAGGAGCCTTGACCGGATTGACCTGTACCAGCGGTATTTAACGTGTTGTTTGGAACTGTAGGCATAATATTGTGCTTATTTAAGGGCGGTTAACTCCTCTTGTTCATAAATTTTGTTTGCAATTGTCGCCAACTGATACAAGGCTCTTGGGGCATGGAAACAGCCTTTCCACTTTCCACCTTTTAGATCTAATAAGACCTCGCCCTGGCGATTTAGGTAGCCAAACATTTCGCCATATTCGGGATCGACAAACTTGTCCCATATGTAAGTGTGCAACTTATTGTACCAGGCTAAGCATTGTTCATTACCGGTCAACTGGTAGCCTTTTAACATCGTAATGGTGGCTTCTAAATGTACCCACCATAGTTTTTGATCCCATTCTAATTGCTGTAAGGGTGCACCTGTACGATCTAAGAAGTAGAATATTCCTTCGTGCTCTTTATCCCAGCCGTAGTCCATCAGGTTCAGGCTGATTTCTACACACTTTTGGATCAATGCCTTATCTCCCCACTTCTGTGCAATATCCATAACAAACCACATGGATTCTAGGCCATGACCTGGGTTTACTAAACGTCCATCATAGGAATCATGCAACTCGCCATCAACGGTTACATTTTCTACAATTATGCCGAGCTCTTCACGGTAGAAGGTGTTCATCACTTCATTGATGCCAAATCGTAGGGTTTCTTCCACCTCTTCTTTGGGCAATAAGTGCTCTATTTCGAGCACTAAATTACAGAGAATCATCGGCAGCGAAAAGCCTTTTAAGGCGCGGCTTCCGGGTACTGCCTTTGAATAAATACCTTTTGGATTGTCGCGACGTGCTAGGATGCGACCAAATGAATGCAGGGCGATCTCACTATATTTTTTGTCTCCTGTAGCCTTGTACAACTGGGCATACGCCATCGTTGCAAAACAATCGGAGAAGATACTGTGCGGTTGGATCAAGGGATTGCCTGCTCTATCCATTGCAAAGTACCAATCTCCATTGGAATCCATCCCATGTTGCGCGAGGTAATCGGCCCCCGTAATGGCTGTTTCCAAAAATGTGGCGTTCTTTTCAAAATTATTATAGAGCATCGAGAAAGTCCATACTTGTCGATGTTGAAGCCACATAAATTTATCGGTATCGTAAACCTCCCCTTTGCGGTTTAAGCAGGTGAAAAAACCGCCATATTCCTTGTCGATGGAATGGTTTAACCAAAAGGGTATTATATTCGTTTTTAAGTAATTACTGTATAATGCTGCACGCTCTTTGAAGCTCATATGTCTGGGTAGTTTTGTTATGTTTAGTTTTGATAATTTAATTCCATCACAACTGGCAAATGATCAGAAGCATAAGTTTCTGGATAGGTTGTATAGGATTTTAGCTTAAAAATACTTTGTGCTGTATTGTTGAATAGCAAATAATCTATGGCTGTGGTTGGCTTCGTTGCGGAGTGTGTACTCGGACAGTTTGTGCAAGGCACCTGAAAGATTACTTTCAGTAAATCCCACAGGCTATTGGATTGATTCATATTGAAGTCACCACCCAATATAATTGGGTATTTTTGATAGGACTTCATTGCTTTTAACATCTCGCGCGTTTGCAACTCCCGATTCGCATCGGAGATATGATCTAAATGTACGGTTGCAAAGACCATATCGGAACCGTCTTCCAATTGCACCCGTACCCAACCAGCTGTTCTCATCTCTGCTCCTGTGCCGGCTACCACTGGTAGGGCGACTTGCTTAAACTCCAAGATTGAATATTTAGACAGGATGGCTAAGCCATACTCGCCATTGGAGCGATCTATTGCTTTAAAAAACTGATAATGCATCCCTGTCAACTCCGCTAATTTTGCGGCTTGATCTAGATCTTTACCGGATCGGTCCGTGAACCTATCAACTTCTTGTAAGGCTACAAAGGATGGCTTAGCTGTGTTGATCACCTTGGCAATGGCCTCCATATCCACTACCGTACTGGGTTGTGAGGGAGGGTTTCCAATGTGGATGTTGTAGGACATAAATTTGATGGCTGTACCTGCATCTTCTGTATTTTTATCATTGGCGCTTGAATCTTTATCACATGCCATCACTGTAAAGAAAAGTGGGGCGATAAGTAGCGCTAGGAAAGCGGATTTTAGGTTTTTGTTTATCATTTCCAATCTGGATTTTGTAATAAGTTAGGATTCATTAATAAGTCGTTCTCTGGGATTGGGTAGAGGTACATACGGTCATGCCAGCTGCGCTGCACATTACGCATCCATATTATCTCGCCTTTTGAGCCTTCTGCTAATACCATGGTATTGGGCTGTCCATTGATGCTGCTTGCGATATTCATATAGATCACGCCTGGCTCGGTACTGCTTGCCGTACCATTGACAAAGGCTACGTCTTTACGGCCATCTTCATTTAAATCAATGGAAGTACCTACCTGCGGAACATACATCCCATTCCATTCTTCCGTAAATAGTTCGCCGCGTTTCCAACGGATTATATCATAGAATCGCTGCCCTTCAAGTGCAAGCTCTATACCTCTTTCACGACGTGTCTCCAGTATTACCGCATCATTAATAGCAGGGAAATAAGCGATTTTCAAGTAATTATCCACTTGAGTGGGCTTAGTATTTATACCATTGGTTATTCCTGCTCGCTTGCGCAGCGTACCGACTGTGGCCGCCCAATCTTCATCACTCATCGTGCCTAGCTCGGCTTTTGCTTCTGCATAGTTGAGCAGGACTTCCGCATAACGCATAATGGGGATGTTGGTTGCGTTACGAACTCCTCCATCTAAGGCATTATCCGCTTCTACCCACTTGATCGGCTGATAGCCGGTATAGGTATGTGAAAAGGTTGGTGCGGTCTCAATGGGTTGCCCTCCATTCATCCGCGTGTAGCCTGCCGTGCGAATGGTTTGCTTCAGACGCTTATCCCTATTTTTGGTTTCCTGTTGAAAGGTCATTGTCTTATGGCCTGCTATATCCGTAAAGGCTGTTCCGTCAATGGTCAGGTAGGTATTGATAAACTTTCGGGTAATGCTTAGTCGATCTCCATAAGAGGAGGACGTATAATACCAGTTTGCATCATGATAAACGCCTAGTTCAGTACTGTAGGCAATATTTAACACAGTCTCTGTATTGACACCTTGCTGAATAAAGAGGTTCTTGTAGCTCGTCTCTGTGTCGGCATTGCTTAAGGTGTACACCTTTGCATCCATTACTGCTTTCGCTGCATTAGCTGCTTCTTGCAACCATTCGTCTGCTGAGCTTTGCAAAGCAATCTCCTCATGATATTTTCGATAAGTTCCTTCGAACAGACAAATACGTGCTTTAAATGCTTGTGCGACAGATTTTGTTATACGCGTTCGTGTGGGATCTGCTGCTGTATTGATGTTTTGAATTGCGAAATTCAAATCATTCATTACTGAATCCATAACTGTTTTGCGGGCTGTTCTTCCGCTAAATAAGATTTCATCGCCGGTGCCAATTGTTTTATTTACCCAAGGCACATCTCCAAAGCGCTTGACTTTTTCAAAATAGAAGTAGGCACGGAAAAAGCGCGCTATCGCCGCATAATGTCCCCGCACTTCTGCGGATACTGCTGGGGAGGTATTGTTCTCCAAGAAATAGTTTATGTTGCGTAAGGCTGTCCATGTCCAACCACTGCTTTGTCTTGGTCCAAATGCTCCTGCCCTAAAGAAATCAGGGACGTCCTTTCTGGCTACGTAATCTGCCATATTATCTCCGCGCAAGACATCATTGGAGGTAGGGAGATTGGTATAGAATGAGTTGCTATACAATTTTAAGCCCGACTCTGTGTTGAATACGCCCTCTTTGCTTACGGTAGACTTTGGCTCCTGATCCAGCTTGTTGCAGGCTGTTAGCGTACATGCAATTGCGATATATAGAAAAGTTCTTTTCATGTTCTTTCTTATTAAAATGTTAATGTTATGCCAAAGGAGTAACTTTTTATCATCGGATAATTAAATCCATCTCCTTGATTGGAGTCACCTAACAATGCATCTGAATCGCCCGTATTTTCGGGGTCAATATTATTCTTTGTGATTTTGAACATTGGCGAATAGGTCCAAAGGTTTTCTCCTGAGAAGTATATGGCTAGGGATTTAGCTTTTATACGCTGTAGGACTGCCGCTGGAATTTTATAACCTATCTGTAGGTTTTTAAGGCGTACATAGGCTGCATTCTGTAGGTATTTGGTCTGTGTCTCGCGCAGTGTTCCGCCTGCTTGCCAAGCTAGGTAACCTGTGTAGCGTGGGAAGTAGGCATTTGGATTTTCTTCAGACCAAATATTCCCCAACTGGGAGACTAAGGGATGCCCATAAGGTGCATTGTATTGTCCCCAAAAGGTATTCGCCCCGCGACTGGGGTACCAATCTTGGGAGCCAACTCCTTGTAGGAAGGCACTCGCAAAGAAATTGCTGTAGTCCAAAGCAAGATTAAACCCGAATTGATAACGCGGGGATTCATTTCCGATAATTACGCGGTCGCCTGAGTTGGACACGGTATTCTCCCCATTATTGATAAGGCCATCATTATTTATGTCTTTGAATTTAATATCACCTGTACGCCATACGCCTGAAGCGGTGGTGCTAAACAAGCTTTGGTCTGCGGAAGTCCGAATCTCATGTTGTGATGTAAAGAAGCCATCTGTTACGTAGCCCCATATTTCGCCCAAGGTCTGACCTTCATAGTAGTCGGTGAGCAGTTTTCGCTCATTGTTGAATTTTAGGATCTTGGATTTGCTATCTGACAACATTGCCCGCACGGTAAAATTCAATGGCTTATTGGCAATCATCGCCTTGTCGGCATAGCTTACGGTTAGCTCGAAGCCTCGAGTGTCGAGGTCCGCATAATTACCCCTAGGTGAAGCCGCCCCAAATATAGCGGGTAGTTCTCTTCCTGCGGTGAACATGTCAGTCGTCTTGCGCGAATAGTAGTCGGCATTAATATTGATTTTATTGTTGAGCATGCTGATGTCCATACCAAAGTTGGCGGTCGTAGAGGTTTCCCATGTAAGTCCATCTGGCAGAACGGCTGGGGCACTTGTACTTGCATTTTGTTTGCCTTCTAGTATACGCGTCATTTGGGCCAGCGCTAGGCGCTCTTGGAATACATACGAGCTTATATTCCCATTGCCTAAGGATCCATAGGATGCGCGAAATTTTAGGTCTGATACGATCTTTGGATTTACCTTCCAGAAGGATTCCTTGGATACCCGCCATCCCCCAGAAACGGATGGAAATAATGCATAGCGCTCGTCTTTTGGGAATTTAGAAGAGCCATCATAGCGACCATTAACTTCTATCAGGTAGCGATCGTCATAGCTGTAGTTTAAACGGAAGAAACCACCCAGAATATTCCATTGCTCATAGCCCCCTGTTGTGGCCATGGCATCTCCTAATGCCAGATTGATATCTTTTGCATCTTCATAGATCAAGCCATTACGCTCCATCCCTGTGCGCTTATAGGTACTCAACTCATAGTTGTAGCCTACTAATCCTTTGAGGTAATGCTTGTCAAAGGTCTTCTCATAGTCTGCATAGAGGTTTGTAGCAAGGTACTGCGTGTTGCGCTGTATTTCGCGAATATCGTTGTATTGATTGCCTAAGTACTCAACTACCCCTGCAATGCGACTATAGGGTACTGGAACACGAATTCTATTTTCATTGGAGTTGGTGTTTTGGTAGGTGAAATCCCCTTTGATGTTTAAGGCTTTGTTAAGAAATTTCGCATGAAAGCCCGACATTGTACGCAGCACATTTCTGTCGTAGTCCATTCCATTTTTACCATAGACATAGTCTCCTACGGTATAGGCCGCAGATTGAGTCAGGGTTCCATCGGGGTTGTACATCGGAACCATCGGATGGCCTTCTGCAACCATATTTCGCCAGATACCGCCGGACTCCCCCACATTCAATGGGATTCGAAATATATTTTTAGAGAACTCTGTATTGTTTTGAACGCTTAACCAGTCCGTCAGATCTATAGTTCCTTTTGCACGGAGGTTGTACATCTTGTAATCATCAGAATTGTAGCGAAATAGACCTGGTTGATCGAGGTAATGTGCTGAGAGTATATAACTCGTCTTTTCGCTTTTACCAGACAAACTTACGTTATGGTCGATTGCATAGG
>JASLCA010000272.1 GCA_030146225.1 Sphingobacterium sp.
GGCATAGGCATCCTGAGCAGCCCGATCAATGCCGTACTTCGCTGCACATAATTCTCCAAAAGCTCCCATAGGCTCCTCCGTATAGACATCCGTCAAGCCATCCTTTTGAAGGCCATCCAACAAGCTTTGATGTCCATATTTTGCGCCCCAACGTTCGGCAGCAGCATAATAGGGGACCTGACTCATATTCTCCATTCCACCCGCTAATACCAGCTCTGCATCCCCCAGTAAGATCGCTTGAACGCCTATAGAAACGGCCTTCATCCCACTTGCACAAACCTTATTAATTGTAGTTGCCGGCACGCTATCCGCTAAGCCCGCCAATTTAGAAACCTGCCTAGCTGGCGCCTGTCCCAAATTAGCCTGCAATACTGAGCCCATTAACAACTCATCGACCTCTTCCGCTGCTATCCCTGCCTGACTTAAGGCAGCCTTAGCAGCATGCGCGCCAAGTGCAGTTGCTGACACAGTAGCCAATGAACCACCAAAACTCCCAATCGGGGTACGCTGAGCCGCTACAATAAATATTCTCTTTGACATTTTAATATGTTTTTAGTTTATAAAAGGACTTAAAGATAATGAAAACTAAAGCATCTTTTCTAGGCCTAATTGTTTAAAAATCGTAAAAATAGATTTCTCACCCGCTTAATTTTAAACTATTTATAAAAAATGAGGTTATTTTTTATAAATTCGTATTCAAGGCATTAGCGCAATCACAATCCGCTAAGCGCAATTACAACCAATATAAATTTAGCATATGCAGGCAACTCATTTGACGGCAGAGCATCAAGTCTTCCGAGAAACGTTACGTACATTTATTCGAAAAGAAATCCATCCACATATAGACCATTGGGAAAAAAATGGTCAAATTGACCGTAGTATTTGGAAAAAAATGGGTGAGATGGGCTTTATGGGACTGAATTTCCCAGAAGCCTATGGGGGCATGGATTTAGACTTTTACTACTCCATGATCTTTTGCGAAGAACTTTCCTATTGTTACTCCGGTGGCTTTAGCATGACCGCATTGGTTATACAATATATGTCAGCGCCCTACCTCTTTAAGCATGCTTCCGAAGAACTTAAGCAGAAGTATCTACGCGGAGTAATCGCTGGCGATCTGATTAGTGCAGTGGCCATGACCGAGCCTGGGGCAGGCTCAGACATTCAACAGATTAAGACAAGTGCAATTCGTAAGGATGACCACTACTTGGTAAATGGTTCCAAGACCTTTATTACCAACGGTTATTATGGCGATTTCTTTATCACAGCAGTAAAGACCGACCCCAATAAGAAAAGCAAGGGCATTAGCCTGCTGCTAATCGATCGGCATGCCGCAGGCGTGAGTGCGCATAAGATAAATAAGATGGGCTGGCATGCTTCCGATACGGCTGAAATCGCCTTTGCAGATGTTAAGGTGCCTATTGGCAACCTGATTGGCGAAGAGGGAGCTGGCTTTAGCTACCTCATGGGGGGCTTACAATTGGAGCGCCTAACCGCAGCCATACACAGCATCGCAACAGCCAATTCCGCATTAGACTACGCCCTAGACTATACGGCCAATCGAGAAGCCTTTGGCAAAAAACTCCAAAGCTTTCAGGTATTGCGCCATAAGATTGCGCAGATGTTTGCAGATATAGAAACCACCAAGGCCTTTGTCTATCACTGCTGTGACTTACAACAGCGTGCCGAATATGCGGTACAAGAATGCTCTATAGCCAAGCTACAGGCAAGTGAATTGGCCATTAAGGTGGTTAGCCAATGTCTGCAACTTTTTGGAGGTTATGGCTTTACGGAGGATTATAAGATTGCCCGCCTCTACAGAGACGTTCGGGTAGGCACTATTATTGCCGGAACTTCTGAAATTATGCTAGAAATTATAGCTAAAACAGCTATTGACAAGGTAAATTATCAGCTAAAGAATTCCACAGGCAGCAAATCTGAAGCCTAAAATTAACCCCGCATTGAAGAAAGAATAAGCTATGACAAATTCAGAAGATCCAAAGTCCCTATATTTTAAGCTAGAAATGTACAGCGATGGCCTTGCCTACCTATCGCCTAAAGCCCAAGCAGCACAAGATGCAGCAAGTAGCCTTGTAGTTTTGCAGGACTTCCTACTCCTAGCTAGCCATACGCTAGAACAGCAGGATTGTATAGGCCTTGCTTACAGCTGCCCATTGTGGCAAAAGAACATGGATTTCAATGGTTTTTTAGCATTAGCTACACAAGAGCAGGGCTTGGAAATAAAACTTAATCAGCTTTTCGCACAGTTGCTTTCCTTAAAGAGGTTAGAAAAACCATTGATCGCTATCCTACAGGATAACTGCTTCGACTTAAACTTGTCTAGCATGCTATGGGCAACGCTGCGCATTGGAATTAAAGGTTGCCAGCTTGGCTTTCCAGCCAATGCCTACGGCTTATACCCAGCCTTAGGTGCTAGCCTCTTTGCGACGCAAAGCATGGGCTTACAGCAGGCCCTGCCCCTGCTAACGCAAGGGAATACCTTAACAGCCGAAGCGGCTTATCAGCTCGGGCTATTGGATGCAATTGCCTCCAATAAGGAGGATGCCCTGCTTAAGGCGCGCACAATTATTGCTGATCGCATCGGCAATTTAGCCCCTTCAGCGGCTATCCCTAAGGAAATACTGGATCTTACAGCTATTGAAAACATACTTAAGAAAACCCAGGGCTTACAGCCAGGCATAAATGCCTGTACAAAACTACTTCAGCAGGTAGACAAAGCGGAGCTTAGCGACATCTTAAGCTTAGATGCGCGACTTTACAGTGAGTTATGGAGCGACCCACAAGTTATCAGCATGATTCGCAGCTTTTACTTTGGAGTAGCGGCAGCAAAAGCTTCAGTTGAAGACCAGGGCGAGAACGCCTTTCAACCGAAAAAGATTGGCGTAATAGGCGCTGGGATGATGGGAGCTGGAATTGCTTATGAGGCAGCAAAAGCAGGCTTGCAGGTGGCCCTAAAGGATGTACAGCTGGACCGCGCCACAGCGGGCAAGGCTTATGCAGAAAAGCTTTGCCAGAAGCTTGTTGAAAAGGGGCTGCTGGATGAAAAAACAGCAACAGCCCTGCTGGCACGCATCCTACCTACCGAAAACATGCAGGACTTAGCCGGGGCTGACCTTATTGTTGAAGCGGTTTTTGAAGACAAACAACTGAAAGCCTCCGTAACCCAAGAAAGCATGGACTACTTGGCTGCGGATGGGGTTTTCGCATCAAATACCACTTCCCTTCCCATTACCGAACTAGCAGCAGCAGCTTCTGAGCGCGCAGCAGACTTTATTGGAATGCATTTCTTCTCCCCTGTGGATCGCATGGCCCTAGTAGAAATTATCTGTGGGCAGCAGACTAGCGAGACCACCTTAGCCAAGGCCTTGCAGATCGTACGGTTGCTCGGTAAAACACCTATTGTGGTCTATGATGGCCCTGCATTCTTTACCTCTAGAATCTTCTTTAATTATCTTCTAGAGGGTATTAGCATGCTCTTGGCAGGCATATCTGCCGAAAGGATTGAAACCGCAAGCAAGCAGGCGGGCTTTGCTGTAGGGCCCTTAAGCGTCTTGGATGAAATCTCCTTGCCCTTAATGTTGCATGTGTACGAGCAGCTGCCCAGCCTGCATGCCAGTCAACAAAAGGCATCTGCCTACTTACAACAGCTAATTGCCGCTGGACGTACGGGAAGAAAATCAGGCAGTGGCTTTTATGATTATGACGAGCACAGTCCCCAGAAAAACATTTGGCAGGATCCATCCATCCAGCTGCTGTCTGTATTGCCCAGCATGGAGAGCCTACAACAGCGATTGCTACATGTAGTCGCATTGGATAGCTACCGTTGTTTGGATGAAGGGGTATTGCGAAAGCCCATCGATGGGGATCTAGGCGCCTTGCTTGGCATAGGCTATCCACGGCATACAGGAGGAGTTTTTGCCCATATTGACCAAGTAGGCATCGCTGCTTTTGTAGCGGACTGCCAATCCTTTGCTGACTTTGGGGAACAATGGAAAATCCCTAACACACTGCTTACGCTAGCGGCTAGGGATTTTAAATTTTATACAGGCTTCCATTCTAATTGGGAAACCACTTAAAATGGAAATCTTAGTAACCTTGCATCAGGTCTACAAGTTCGTTGACATCCAAGGCAATAAAGTTGTCATAATCCAAGGTTGCTGCTAGGATTTGGGCCTGTTGCTTCTCGGCAAAGATACGCGCTACATTACGCTTGTATTTTTCAATTAATTTAGGAATACCTTCTTCTCGGCGACGTGGATGCCCAATTGGGTATTCCACAAGCAGCTCTGGAAGTTGGGTTCCATCCCTCAGGGTTACCGTTAATGCATTGGCAATAGCACGCTTTTGCGGATCATGGTAATCCTGCGTAAAGGCTGCATCTTCTACGCAACTCATCTTATCACGGAGTAAGTCAATACGCGGATCGGAGGCAATATTATCCTCATAATCCGAGGCTGTCAATTGTCCAAAGATAAGGGGCACAGCCAGCATATACTGTAGACAGTGATCCCTATCCGCAGGATTATGCAAGGGGCCTTTCTTATCAATAATGCGGATAGCCGCCTCATGTGTACGAATCCGAATGCTCGCAATATCATCACTCGACTTGCCCAGCTCCAAAAGTTGGCTATGCAACTGCATGGCGGCCTCTACCCCTGTCTGGGCATGAAACTCAGCAGGAAAGGAAATCTTAAACAAGATGTTTTCCATAACATAAGCCCCATAAGGTCTTTGAAAAGTAAAGGACTTGCCCTTAAAGGAAACATCATAAAAGCCCCATACGGGGGCAGTTAAGACAGAAGGATAGCCCATTTCACCTGATTTGGCCATTAAGGCTAAGCGAACGGCACGACTGGTGGCATCTCCAGCGGCCCATGATTTACGACTGCCGGTATTTGGGGCATGCCTATAAGTCCGTAAGGCCTGTCCATCTACAAAGGCTAAGGATACTGCATTAATTAGCTCATCCCGCGATAGGCCCATAAGCTTACCCACTACAGCTGTAGAGGCAATCTTTACTAAAATCACATGATCCAGCCCCACCTTATTAAAAGAGTTCTCTAAGGCTAATACCCCTTGGATTTCATGTGCCATAACCATTGCATCCAGCAGCAAGCCTGCTTTAAGTGCTGGTTTGCCAGCGGCAAGGTTTGTTCGACTCAACCAATCTGCGGTAGCCAGTATTCCCCCGAGGTTGTCCGAGGGATGTCCCCATTCGGCAGCCAACCAGGTATCATTAAAATCCAACCAGCGAATAATAGTACCAATATCAAAGGCCGCCTTTACAGGATCTAGTTGATAATTCGTCCCCGGAACCTTTGCCCCTTGTGGCACAATTGTACCGGGCACAATAGGTCCTAGCAACTTCGTACATGCGGGATAAGTCAAAGCCTCAAAGCCACAGCCTATGGTATCTAAGAAACAGTAGAAGGCCGTCTTTCGTGCCAGCGAACTTTCGACCTGATAATGCAATACATAATCCACAATATCCAACAATACTTGATCGGCTTGTGGTCTTTCATTTAATATAGGTGAAGACATAATTATAGCGTAATATTTTAATCAATTTATAAAGAACACTTAGCGTTTAGCCAAGGGTACAAAAGCTCTGTTGTCAGGGCCAATATAGTTGGCACTAGGTCGAATAATCTTGCCATCCTGTCTTTGCTCAAAGACATGTGCGGCCCAGCCTGTAATCCGAGAAAGCACAAAAAGCGGGGTAAACATCTCCGTGGGTATGCCCATCAGGTGATATGAAACAGCAGAATACCAATCCAAATTGGGGAACATGCGTTTCTCCTCCCACATCAAGCTTTCAATACGTTCAGCAATCCGAAAAAGATTCATATCCCCAGCCTCTTCTGAAAGTTGTCGAGCCACCTCCTTAATAACCTGATTTCTGGGGTCAGCTATAGTATAGACGGGATGCCCAAAGCCTATAATGACCTCCTTATTCGCCAGTCGCCTCCGGATGTCCGCTTCCGCTTCATCGGGATTGGCATAGCTGCTTTGGATCTCAAAAGCTACTTCATTTGCTCCCCCATGTTTGGGTCCGCGCAAAGCCCCAATTGCCCCCGCAATACAGGAATACAGGTCGGAACCTGTACCTGCTATAACCCGCGCGGTAAAGGTGGATGCGTTAAACTCATGCTCGGCATAGAGGTTTAAGGAAATCTGCATGGCCCTCACCCAAGAATCAGATGGGGGCGAACCATGTAAGAGCTGTAGAAAATGCCCACCTAGGGTTTCATCTGCCGTTTCCACTACAATCTCCCTTCCATTTTGACTAAAATGATACCAGTACAACAGGGCTGAGCCCATGGAGGACATTAGTCTATTGGCAATATCTCTAGCACCCGCAATGGGCTGGCTGTCTTTCTCCGGCTGAAGACTACCAAATACGGATACATAGGTACGCAAGACATCCATCGCATGAGCGGTGGTGGGCAATTGCTTAAGCACCTTTTGGATAGCAATAGGCAGTCCCCGCTGGCTGAGCAATTGGGTTTGATAGCTATTTAATTGGGCGGCTGTCGGCAGCTGTCCATAGATTAATAGGTAAGCCACCTCTTCAAAAGAGGCTTGATAGGCCAATTCTAAGATGTCATAGCCTCTATAGTGTAGGTCATTGCCACTCTTTCCTACGGTACTAAGCGCTGTATTGCCTGCTGCAACACCTGAAAGGGCTACACTTTTCTTGGGTTTAAATGTGGGTTCATTTGTTTCTTTCATCCTATTTAGTATTAAACAATTGATCTAATCGATTTTCATAAGCATAGTAATTAATGCTTGAATAGAGTTCCTCACGCGTCTGCATGCTATCCAGCACAGCGGCCTGTGTCCCATCCTTGCGAATATGTTGGTAAACATGCTCCGCCGCCTTGTTGGCTGCACGGAAGGCAGATAAGGGATACAAGACAATGGATACATTTGCATGAGCAAGCTCATCCAGGTTAAAGAGTGGGGTTTGTCCAAATTCAGTAATATTGGCCAAGATGGGGATGCCTGTAGCACTACTAAAAAGCGTATAATCTGCTAACTGATGTACCGCTTCTGCAAAAATAAAGTCAGCACCAGCCTCCTTGTAGGCCACCGCCCGCTCCAAAGCCCGGGCTATGCCTTCACTGGCTAGGGCATCGGTACGGGCTCCGATAACGAAGTTGGGATCGGTCCGCGCATCCACCGCCGCCTTAATACGGTCTACCATCTCCGACTGCGACACCAACTCCTTGCCAGGCCTATGTCCACAGCGCTTAGCTCCCACCTGATCTTCCATATGAATAGCAGCAGCCCCAGCCTTTTGCATGGCTTTTATAGTTCGGGCTACATTAAAGGCCGAAGGACCGAAGCCTGTATCAATATCGACCAGCAAGGGTAAGTCACAAACATTGCTGATGCGCTCCACATCGATCAAAACATCCTGTAAGTTTGTGATGCCTAGATCGGGTACGCCTAAGGAACCGGCTGCAACCCCGCCGCCTGAAAGATAAATGGATTGGAACCCGGCTTGTTTTGCCAGAAGTGCATGATTGGCATTAATAGCGCCCACCACCTGCAAAGGTTTTTCCCTACTTATTGCTTCGCGAAAGCGAAGTCCTGCTGAATCTATCATATAATTGGAAATTTGGTTTGCTGGGAAACAGGATGGATTTTAGGCTAGAGATTCCTAGCCTTGGATCCTAGAAACAACTGATCACCAAGCTTATCTCCTTAAATATACGATTAAAAAATTAGAAAACAGGAAGGCCAAGGCCCTAGAATGTGGTTACTCATTACTAGTAATTAGTGACTCGATACTCGCGGACTGCTTTGAGATGAGTCCGGAAGGCAGCCCTGTTTTACATGGATTTGCTTTGCATTCCTTAGGGGCGCAGCCTAGGCGTATCTAGAACTAGCCTAGAAACAGCCTGAAGGCTTTTTAAAGTAATCCTAAAAAAGCATAAATAGTACAAACAGCGTCCCTCTAGAAAGCGCTTATTGATAAAAACCAGCTGTCAATATTAGGAATATTCTAAAGAAACGTCAATCCTGCTTTTCAGCTACTTAACCACTAAGGATCAGAACACTAGGCAAGCTACCACCAACGCTTAGCGGTAGTCGGTAATTGATCAAGCAATAGCGTCTCCCCTATCATGGGCGTGATTAAGGGCAATGCCTCTTTTGCAGAAGCTGCATAAATATTATCCAAGGGCTCGTACCAAGCATGCTTTCCTAGGGCATACTTTGCATTATGAACGGTTATAAAATGCATTGGCCCCAAATCCTTTACTGCCTGTAGCAGATCCTCGGGCATCATGTGAATATACCGCCAGTCGGCATTGTACTGACCATTTTCCATAATTGCCAGATCGATCTTGTCAAAACGTTTTTTAATCGCCTCAAAATGCTTGTCATAGCCCGTATCCCCTGAGAGGTAAATATTCCCAAATGAGCTCTGTAGCATATAAGATGCCCATAAGCTTTTATTGGGCTTAAGCCCTCTTCCAGAAAAATGTCTTGCTGGCAGGGTATGCAGCTTGATCTGTGCATCCAGCTGTACTTCATCAAACCAGTCCTGCTCAATAATCTTTTGTGGATCAAAACCCCAATAGATCAGGTGAGCGCCTACGCCCAATGGACAGACAATCTTGCTTACCTGATCTTTAAGATGCAGCAGGGTTTCATAATCCATATGATCCCAATGGTCATGTGTCAAAAGCACATAGTCTATTGGGGGTAAATCAGCTGGAGTATAGACATCTACCCCCTTAAAAGCTTTGTTTACAAAGCTTACTGGAGAGGCAGCTACCAATACAGGATCTACCAAAATACGCTTTCCATCCAAGTGTAAATAAAGGGATGAATGGCCTAGCCAGATTAGCAAATCCGTTACTGGATTCAAGGCTTTAAGATCCTGTTTAACAACGGGCAGCTTAACGGCCGGGCGTAAGTCCTGCACCTTTTGAAAGAAAAATTCGTATAGCATCCGCAGCTTGGACTTATCCCCTGCCATGGTTGGCGTGGGACTTTGGTTTTGAAATATCCCATCCTGATACTGTGGAGATTGCTTTATGCGCGTTAAATCCGCTCCTTCAGGCAATTTCCCAAAGCGCGCTTGCTGCATAAAAACTGCGACAGTAATAAGGAGCAAGGTGATTATACTGAATATTATATACAAGGTTTTTTTAAGTTTAGTAGGACGTATAGACATTTTCTATTGGATATGCGGGGTAATAAGCTGTAACAAATCGAAACAAATCCCCTAACAAGTGCCCTGCAAAAATAAGCAATGCCCCTATTCATTGTGTATGAAAAGGGGCATTAAATTATCTCCTATCTGTCATATTGTTGACAGGGGGTATTTATAGAGCGTAAAGCCCTTTTTAAAGGGGAGCCCAATAGGCTATCTTCAAAAAACTACAGTAAGCCTATACCGCCCACTCGATAACGTAGCCCTACCTCATGGGTATTATTGGATATTCGTTGATTAAGGGTATTGCTTTTCGGACTGAACTGATAACTGTAGCCGAGTCCAAAATCCCCAAAATTAAGCTGCATCAAAGCCGATAAATCGCCTTGATTTTGCACTCCCATGCCCAAGCCTATTTTCTTGCCCATAAAGAGCAGGACACTTAAATCATAGCGCGGTGTCAACTTATCCATATGACTAACTAAAAATGAAGGCCGCAGGTGAAAGGCCTCATCTAGACGAAACAAGGCGCCCCCTGTTATGTAATAGATATTCCGAAATTCATACTCGCGGTTCTGATCACGCATCAAAGAAAAGCGGGGCATGGAAATTCCAAAATAGTACTTATCCTCTCGGTAATAAGCGGTACTAATGCTTAAGATGCCATTAGTCTCATTGATATTATCTCGGAAGGCAGGATCAGTGCCATCCAATTGGTTATAATTTCCTTTAAAGTGAATTAATCCCCCACCCATGGAGAGACTTAAGTACTCATCCTCGGATAGTCTTACAGCCTTAGCAGCATAGGCCGTTACTTCAGTCTCATTGA
>JASLCA010000289.1 GCA_030146225.1 Sphingobacterium sp.
GCTCATTTCCAGCATAAACAAAAAGGTTTTTAAACAATTGGCGACCTAAACGGTTTTTAGGAAGCATCCCGCGTACCGCTTTCTCAATGATGCGCTCTGGGTGTTTTGCCATTAATTCTTTTGGAGAAACGAAACGTTGACCACCTGGGTAACCAGTGTAGCGAACGTAAGTCTTGTCGCCTAGTTTGTTTCCAGTCAACTTGATCTTGTCTGCGTTGATAACGATCACATTATCGCCACAGTCTACGTGTGGGGTGAATGATGGCTTGTGTTTGCCACGAATAACTTTCGCGATCTCACTTGCCAAACGCCCCAAAATCTCTCCTTCAGCATCAACAACAATCCATTCCTTAGTAACGGTGTTCTTGTTGGCAGAGACAGTTTTGTAACTTAACGTATTCACTTGCTTTTATTTAATTAATTAATAAATCTTATTAGCCGACTGCACTCAGTACAATTCGGTCTGCAAAGGTAAGTTATTTTACTGTAAATATAAAGAGGTTTTTGTCTTTTTGTTTTTTTAACCTAATTTAAGATTGCTATAACTAAACTATTGCTTTTTTTTGTGATCTTTATATATGTATAGTGTATCCGTTTAAGAAGGTTTTGATGAAGATAATAAAAGTAACAGTCTGTATTGGTTTGTTTATAGTAGCAAGTATGTTTAGGCCAACTGAACTAGCTGCGCAACAACAAGGCCAGCAGTCAACCTATAAAGAGCAGCTTATTCTTGTAGAAGCTAAGCTGCGTTCTGGGGATTTTAATGGAGCACTGGCTAGCCTAGATGAGGCCTTAGTAAAGTATCCTGATGTAGCCGATGTGCATTATGCTAAAGCTTTGCTGTTTGGACAGGCGCGCAATTTTGCCGTGGCCATCCCTGTAGCGGAGCGCGCCGTAGAGTTGGCACCCGATAATTTGGTTTATTCCAATTATCTAGTTGGGCTGTATAAGATGAATAATGAGTTGCCAAAGGCGATTCAAACGGTGGATGCCTTATTAAAGATTTACCCTGAAAATGAAGCCATCTATCGCGAGAAGATGATGCTGCTATATGGTTCGAAGCGCTCCGAAGAGGCCTTAGCGGTCTATGAGCTTGCGGCTGGCAAGTTTGGTGTCTCGGACACCTTGGCCATTGTAAAGGGCGAGATCTTAGTTGACATGGGCCGTTTACCTGAAGCAGAGAAGCTCCTGCAACCCTGGGTGGGCAAGGGCTCCAAGTTAAGACAGGTATATAGCACCTTGGGCTATATTAGTTTAGAAAATAAAAACCCGAAATCTGCAATTCAAGTGATTGAAAAGGGTATTGCGCATACAAATGACAATCTCTTGTATCTAGATCTGGCCGATGCCTATGCCAGTACGAAGAAAAATAAACTTGCCTTTGAAGCCTTAAAGAAAGCTTTTGATGCCACGGATGTGGAGTTCTCGGATAAGTATCGGGTGATGTTTACCGCCTTGAGCGGAAAGACGGATCTGGATATTACTCAGATTCATGAATTGGCGAATATCTTGGTGATTCGTCACCCACGGGTGGCTGATAGTCATGTGGCCAAGGGCGAGGTTTTATGGCGTAGAGGGAATCTGGAAGAGGCGCGAGCAATGTTCCTGACTGCTGTAAGTATGAATAGGGGGCACGTGGAAGCTTGGCGGATGCTGATTAATGTGGAACTAGCCCTGAACAAGCTGGATGATGCCTTAGCACATAGTTTTGAATCTTTGGATGCCAACCCTAATAATGCGATGCTGATGTACTTTACCAGCATGACCTATATGGTAAAGGAAGACTATGAAAATGCACGCAAGATGCTTGAGAAGGCTTTAGATAGTAGTGTGGATGATACGCCATACTTGCAATCCTTAATCTATGCTGGATTGGGAGATCTATACCATAAATTAAAAATGGATGATGTCTCCGATGTAGCCTATGAAGAGGCCATTAAGCTGGATAGTACCAATGCGGTAGCGATGAATAACTACGCTTATTATCTATCTGAAAGAAATCATAACCTGGAATTGGCTGCAGAGCTATCCAAGACAGCGAATGAACTGGAGCCCAATTCGAGCACCTATCAAGATACCTATGCTTGGGTTTTGTTTAAGCAAGCTGCCTATAAGGATGCCTTAAAATGGATTGAGAAGGCAATAGCTGGGCCACAGCCTTCAGCCTTGCTTTTTGAGCATTATGGAGATATCTTGATTAAGAATGGCAATGCTAAGGAAGCTGTAAAGCAATGGTCAAAAGCCTTGGCGCAAAGTACAGGCAACGACCTTAATATAGATAAGTTGAAATCAAAAATAGCAAAGAAGAGTTATGTGGAGTAGAATAAGCTGTTTCTTAATTATCCTGGTTGTCGCCAGCTCCTGTAAGACCAAGAAGAAGATAAGTATACCCACGGGCAGTACGCCTACGGAGTTGTCTGCAGCGCAGGCTTCCACTATAAAAAGCTTCGAGCTTTCCAATTTGGACTTTTATACCTTTTCTGGAAAAGCAAAGACCCGGATAGAAATGGGGGATAACACGCATGATGTAACCCTTAATTTACGCATGGAAAAGGATAAAGCCATATGGATATCGGTCACTGCAACCTTAGGGGTAGAGGTGGCTCGCATCCTAATTACCCCTGATAGTATAAAGCTGTTGAATAAGTTTCAAGGCGAATACTTGGCCAAGCCTTTTGATTATGTACATCGCTACAGCAACAAGGGAGTTACCTTTGGGATGTTACAAGATCTATTGATGGCCAATGTCTCTCCGAATTTACTTCGTACCGATCAGGTTCAGGTGGCGAGTGCACAAGATGAATTTATTGTGGTGGGCATAAAAGATGATCTCTCGTATCAATATAGATTAAATAGGGCAAATAGGCCATTTAGCTTAATACTTCAACGTATTGGGGTCAACCAAAACCTAGAAGCCTATTACAATGACTTTATAAAAACGGCTGGGTATAATTTTCCACAAACCATGACGTTAAATATAACAGGTGATTATGCGGGACTCAAAGCACAGATGAGCTTTGGAAAGGTGGAGTTCAATGAAAAAATAGAGATGCCATTCACTGTTTCCAGCCGATATAAGGTTGTTGAGTAATTATTATGTAATAAAGTTGGGATTTTATTACATTCATACTAGGTATATGCCTATTTTTGTGGGCTTAACACAAAACCGATACACAGAAAGATAATAACGGTTCATGAATTTTAAAAAAATACTATATAGTTTCTTCTGCATAAGTTTTTTCTGTATTACAGCGACGCAAGCACAAAGTAGTGCCGAGTTAAAGAAAATGCGCGAAAAGATCGATGTGGAGATTGCCGAAATTACGAAAATACTACGTGCCAAGACCCAAGAGAAGGTGCTCTCACAAAATGAAGTAAATGCCTTGAGTAGGCAGTTGGATCTTCGTGAAAATAAAATTAGTACCATTAATGCGGAGCTACGTCTTATAAATACGAATATTCAGACCAATACAAAAGCTGTAAATGAGCTTAAGGCCGAGCTCGAAAAGATGCGAAAAGATTATGAGAAGATGATTCTTTTTGCATTTCGGAATAAAAGCGGTTACAATAAGCTAATGTTTATCTTCGCCTCTAAGGATTTTAATCAAGCCTTTAAAAGGGTGAAGTACTTGCAGCAGTTTAATGATGCACGGAAGGTGAAGGCTAGTGAGATTGAAAATACCAAGCAGCAGATTGAGCTTAAGATTGCCCAATTAGAGCGGGATCGCCAGACGCAGAACAGTCTGTTAAAAGAGCAGCAGGTAGAGAAGAATATTATTGCGAAGGATCGGGCAGCACATGCTACCGAGCTAAGTCAAATCCGCAAGGAAGAGAGCAGCTATAAGGGCCAGCTAAGTAAGAAACAACAAGAGAAGAAACGCATAGATGCAATGATTCAGGCGGCTATTCGTCGGGAGATTGCGGAAGAACGTCGCAAGGCTGAAGAGGCCGCTCGGAAAGCCGCTGAGGTAGAAGCGAAGCGCACGGGTAAGACTGTTGCCGAGGTAGAGAAAACAACCCCTCGTAAATCAGACTCTGAGATTTTGCGTTCTACGCCAGAAGCTGTACGTTTGTCAGCAGACTTTAAGTCCAATCGAGGACAGCTGCCTTGGCCTGTAGGACAAGGGAATGTGGTTCGGGGATTTGGCTTTGAGCGGGTAGAGCGTGGGGTAGGTATGGATAATACGGATGTGGCTATACGCACCGGGGATAATGCAGCCGTTAAGGCAGTGTTTGAAGGCGAGGTGGTGCAAGTGATTGGGAATGTAGTGGTGATTAAGCATGGTGAGTACTTTACTTCCTATGCCAATTTGAAGAGCACATCAGTAGGCAGAGGACAGAAAGTAAGCCGCGGACAGCAGATTGGGACGGCCGATGTGGATCCAGATGTGGGCTACTCTGTAGTAAACTTCGGCGTGTTCCAAGGACAGACGGCAATGAACCCATCTTCCTGGTTAGCAAAATAGTTACAAGGTTTTTAGCGAGAAAATTATATATTTGTAATAAGCCCTGTATAAAAATAGGGTGGTAAGAAAATAAAATTATGTATACAACGGGATTATTATTTATCGGAACACAAGAAATTATTATTATAGTTGTTTTAGTATTGTTGTTATTCGGAGGCAAAAAGATTCCTGAATTAATGCGCGGTTTAGGTCGTGGTGTTAAAGAATTCAAGGATGGTCAGAAAGAAGATACAGCTGATAGCAATCAGAATACCACCAACAACAACAGCAACAACAACACGAATACAAACCAAAACTAATACGTTTATGGTTGTGCAAAACTCAAAAAGTTTCATCAGGCTAAATTGATGGAACTTTTTGAGTTTTGTGCGTATACTAAATAGGGGACTTCCAGCGTTGTTTAGCGGGGGGTAAGTAGCCCTAAACCTATATATGGAGTAATTCATAGCATGAACTTATGAAGAAAAACTATTTAAGGGTTTTCGCTCTGCTGCTATGCGGCCTATTAAGCAGGACGCAGGCTCAGGAGATTGCAATTATGGAGCATGAGGAGATTAGTTTTCTCAGCGAGGCAGTTTCTATACAGAAAAAAGGTATTATAGCTGGACTAGATTCCTTAAAGCGACAATCCGAGATGGAACTACGCAATATGGATAGCGATTCACTAATCGCTTATCGTATGCGTCATATTCAGGAGACCATTCCCCTGATTTATAATGAAAAGATCAAGTATTTTTTAGAGAAGTATATTTCGCAGAACTACAACCCTTATATGAGTAAGTTGCAGGGCTTGGCGCAGTATTATTTCCCCATCTTTGAGCCCATACTTGCACAAAATAATTTGCCTGACGAGGTCAAATACCTGTCTGTGGTCGAATCTTCTTTAGATCCACACTTGGTTTCCACCTCTGGCGCTGTGGGCCTTTGGCAATTTATGTATGCTACGGCAAAAGGCTATAATATTGTTATGGACAATCAGCTGGATGAGCGTAAGGATCCCCATGTGGCTTCGCATGCAGCGAGCCAATACTTTTTGGAGGCCTACGCGGAGTTTGATGATTGGCTGTTGGCCTTGGCCTCCTACAATTGTGGTCGCGGAGCAGTCAGAAGAGCGATACAGCGCTCCGGCTTGGTTAAGCCTGACTATTGGGCACTTTCGCCCTTCCTGCCGCAGGAAACCCAGAATTACATCCCTAAGTTTATAGCCATGACCTATGCATTTAAGTATGCCAAGGAGTATGGGATTGGACAAGCATCCGTAGGCTTGGATTGGGATTCCAAAACCATTATGCTGGATAAGAATGTAGACCTAAGAGAAGTAGCTAAGGCAGTAGATCTATCCTTGGAAGAGTTAAAAAGGTTTAATCCGGCTTATAAATCCACTGTTATCCATGCCTCGGTGGAAAAGCCTAGACGATTAGTGCTGCCGCAAACTCAAAATATAAATGACAGTCTGCTCTATGCAGCCTTAAACAATACTGGGGTAACGAGCTCCGCCTCCTATGCGGCTAAAGCTACGAGCTCATCCACAGGGAACAGTACCGCTACCCGTCACAAGGTGCGTCAAGGAGAAAGCCTAGCCCTGCTAGCGGGGAAATATGGGGTTACGGTCCAAAACCTGAAGGCTTGGAATAATTTAACCAGCAAGAGTAGGCTGTTGGGCAGAACCCTAGTGGTGAAGAGTGAGGAGCAGAAGCGTATTGCGCAAGTCCCTAAAAAGACGAGCACTGCCTCTGGAGGCTTTCAAAGCTATACCGTACGTAAGGGGGATACCTTATCCGCAATTGCGAATCGCTTTAAGGGCGTGGATGTAAACAAGCTGAAAGCTGATAATGGATTGAAGTCAGCTACCCTACAAATTGGACAGAAGCTAAAAATAAGAACTTTATAATTCGGCTTTAGGTCGCTTAGGGCAGATGCCGCTTAGGATAACCAAGCGGCATCTTCTTTTTGGTCAAATTCTAATAATTCGACCTCCACATGTTCCTTTAATATGGTGGAGAGCTTTAAGCCATAGTAATCACTGAAGATAGGGAATTGATGATGTGAGCGGTCAATAAGCACCGCCGTACGCATCTTCTTTAAAGGGATATCTAAGAACAGTCCCAAGCCATAAGCTAGCGTACGGCCGCTATTAAGTACGTCGTCGATCAAGATAATAACCTTGTCTTTGGCGGTCTCTATGGCGATGTCACTATTTGCCTCTAAGCTTCTTTTTGTCTTCTCAATCGTTATTTTTAAAAGCTCAAAGTTCTTTGTGGGGGCAATCTCTTGTAATATTTTCTGCAAGCGTTGCGCAAATACATAGCCGCGATCCGCTATCCCGACTAAGACAATAGACTCTTCTTCAAAGTTATCTTCCAAGATCTGATAAGCAATGCGAATTGACTTTTGCTTAATTTGATTTTTATCTAAAACTAACGTTCTCTTATTGGACATGTTGCTACAGTTTATTGCCTGTAAAAATACTAAAAACTTTTAATGAAAAGGCTTTCCCGTATTTTTCTGCAATGATTATTAGTGGCTTTTCTTCTTGTGCGGCTGCGTTTATTAGCTGATTGCTCAGGGCTGGTATTAGCCTTCGGCAGGCAAGCAGGATAATGTGCCTTGGGATTATCCTATAAAGTTGTGGGCACCATGCTTGTTGCTGGGCGGACATAAAAAAAGGCTTGGATATTTATCCAAGCCTCTTTTTTATTTTAAAGGAGATTAATTCAAGTTTTTGTTGTCATCACCTTGTCCTGTACTCGCTGTCATCGTTTTGGAGGACTCTTCAAATGGACGACCGCCATTGTAATAGTACCTTTTCCAATACGCTTCGTTTAGGTTGCTGATCATTACCCCACGGCTAGAAGCTGCGTGTGCAAATTTATCATCTCCTAAATAAATACCAACATGTGTGATTTGTTTGCTGCGGATCTTAAAGAAAACCAGATCTCCTGGTTGTAGTTCCGTCTTAAGGATAGGCTTTACATTGGCGTATTGATTTCTGCTGTTGTAGCCTATAGTTGTGTTGAAAACATTCTCGTAAACCGATAAGGTGAATTTCGAACAATCAATACCTCTTTTAGAGTCCCCACCTAGGCGGTATGGCGTGCCCAACCATTCGTATACAAACTGATAGAGCTTTGTATTGGTCATGGCGTTGTTCGCAACACCCATTATTTGAGAAAAATATTCTTTTGCAAGGTTATCCGGGTCAGAGGAAGTTGTTTTTTTGGTTTGTGCCTGCGAGACTAGACATAAGCCGATGAATAGCATTCCTGCTACTAATTTCTTTGTTTTCATTTGTTCGCTTTATTTACAACTTTTTTAAATTGTACCGTATTAGCTACAGGCACAAAAACAAAACTAGTACTTATGTATTGCTAATCCAAGTAAATTGACATTTATTTAACATGACTTTAACTCTTTTTAACAGTTTTTAAATCCCGCAGCTACAAATCCTATATATAACTCTTTTAGGCATTTTTAGGCTTTAACTGCATTTTTATAAAAATTTCAATAAAAAATCAAAAATGTTTTAATAATTTGAAAATTAAGTTTTACCTTTAGTTCGATTTACAAAATAAGATGATAAAGAGCACTATTATTA
>JASLCA010000291.1 GCA_030146225.1 Sphingobacterium sp.
TTCGGTAAGAACCAAACTACTACTTACCGATGGGTAGAAGAAGGAGTTGTTTTCCTTTGATAGGGTAGAAGACCAGTCATTTCTAGCAGAGAAATCTACAAACCAGTAGTCCTTATACCCAAATTGTCCTGAGGCATAGACGGAATTTATTTTGGACTCAACAAGGTCGAAGATATAGGTATTGGTCGTTGTATTTTTGATCACAAATAGATATCGAACAATAAATTGGTTACCATAGTTCCCGGTGACGCGTAAGAAGCGGCTCAGGTGACTAGCTCCCAGATTAAAGCTCAAATTGATCGCATCCGAAGCAGCAAAGTTTGAACTGGCTAAGACATCGTAATTATTCTCTCTAGAGCGTACAAGCTCCTCACGCATGTCTCCCTTTTTATTTAAACTTTGATAGGTGTTTATAGGCCTATAGCGGAAGCGTTGATCTGTATAGAAGTCTGTACCTCCCGTTGCCGAAACCTTTAACCAAGGCGCTATATCATAGCTTAAGCGGAGCATACCGATAAGACGGTCCCGGCGGTCCTCATTATGATTTTCACGGATGGTCCAAAAGGGGTTGGCGGTAGAGCTGTTGGTTGCATAAGTCTTTTCTAAGCCTTCTGTCAAGCCTGAAAAGCCTAGTTGCCTAGCGATTTCATCCGCTGTCCATTTGTATTGGGATGCGATAGCATTGCTTAAGCTACGGGGCTGACTAATAAATAGGTAAGCCGGGTTGTCGGAGGCATCCGAAAGGGTGGGCCTATTTTCCGCTTCTTGCATAATATAGTTGGCCTTAACATCTATATGTAGCTTGTCGGTGATTTTCCCCTGCGTACGCAGCCCGAAGTTGTTGCGGTTGAGGGTGTTTGTTGGGATATAGCCATCTACATTGGTGTTGGCAAAGGAGAAGCGATAATTGATTTTTTCATTTCCGCCATCAACACTTAGGTTATTGACCCTTTGTTTCTCGGTTTGAAAAAAAGAGGAGTAGGTATCCGATGCGGGATTTAGCTGTAAGATATTTCCATACATATCCTCGTAGGTTTGTCCTTCCATGCGAGGCCCCCAACTGGCACGGGTAGTACGATCACGTCCAGCTGACATTTTAGGCATGCCTGCATAATTGTTCGCTAGCGCTTGCGCCATAGAAACAATACTGCCATCCTCTTTTCTGAAATGCGTAAAGGTTCCATTTAATCCCTGTCCGTATTCATTTTGAAAGTCTGGAAGGACTAGTCCATTGCCGATTGAGTAGTCGGTATTAAAGTTGAAGGATGTTCGTCCCGCTTTCCCTGACTTTGTTGTGATTAGAATTACGCCATTGCTACCTCGTTGTCCATAAAGCGCTGCTGCGTTGGGCCCCTTAAGGATAGACATACTTTCTATATCATCGGGATTGATATTGCCAATGCCATCCCCATAGTCAGTTCCACCAGATTGACTTGGGGAAGAAACATTTTGATTGTCAATAGGGACACCATCAATTACGTAAAGCGGTTGACTATTCCCAATCAGGGAGTTATTCCCGCGTATAACCACCTTGGCGGAGCCGCCTGCACCGGATGCCGCACGGCTGACCTGTACACCTGCCACCTTGCCCGACAAGGCGTTGGCCACGTTAGCCTCTTTGCCTTGAGTAAGCTCATCGCCCTTCAGCTCAGCAACGGTATAGCCCAATGCTTTTTTGTCCCGTTTAATGCCGAGTGCCGTTACGACCACTTCTTCGAGATTGGCTACTTCCTGTTCCAGTGTTACAGATATAGCGACCTTATCCTTGCTATTTAGCTGATAGTTGCGCAGCGTCTTGGCTTTAAAGCCCAAGGAGTTTAGCTTGATATTGTAGCCTTGGCCTTCTGGAACCTGATTGAAAGTGAAGGTCCCGTCCGCTCCTGTGTTGGTGACTTGTCGAAAGCCAGTGGCTGGATTCTCGAGCACAACTGTTACTGCTGCTAGGCTATTGCCTAATTCATCACGGATAACCCCTGTAACGCTGGCTGTTGATTGTGCAAAGCCAACTTGATAGCTTATACTGAGTAGACCCATAATTGCGAGCTTCCTTTGCCAATGGCTCTTGGGGCTCTTAAACCTTAACAACAGCAAGGTGAAGAGCTGCTTTTTGTTTGGTAAATGATTAATCATAATTAATAATTTTGAGGGTGTTTGTTTTATGGTTTTTTAAGGCTTAGATTTAATGCATGCAGGTAATTAATTTCCTGTATAATGTTTTCGTAGACAGTCTCCGTGCTTTTAAATGATCCACTGAAGTATTTATCTCTTAAGCTTGGGCTATTGTGCAGGATACTTATACCATAGTTCTGTTCCAAGATTGCGATAATCTCTTCCACAGCAAGGTTTTTAAATTGTAGGCTGTTGTCCTTTTCTTGGAAGAAGGAGGCTCGATCCTTGACATTGCTGTTTAAGCTCTTGCTGTTGACAATCTTTGCCTGGACATAAGCTACGGTTAGCTCTTCAGGTTGATTTATACGCTTAACGAGGTTGCGTTCGGCATTTTTGACCGCGGTAGCCACTTCAATACTTCCTTCAAGCAGCCGAACTCGCGTTTCATCATTTCTGAGTTCATCCACGATAAATACTGTTCCTAGGGCCGTGGTGGACATGCCTTTGGAGTATACTCGGAAAGGTTTGGAAGGATCTTTAGCTACTTCAAATTTTGCTTTGCCCTTAAGCTGTAAGCTGCGCTCGGACTGGCTGTCGAAATCCTCTGCATATTTAATCTCTGAATGCGGATACAAGGTGATTATAGAGCCATCGCTAGCGACTAGTCGCATATTTTCATTCCCCGAATTTATATAATAGAGATTGGTCTCTACCTCATTTATCAAGGTATCGGTATGTTGATTTAAGGCTGTATGCGGTGAACTTAGCGGTGCTTGCTGTAGGTACCAGTAGCCGGTCAGCGCAGCTAGGAGAAGGGCTGCTACCTTTACTATGGGGGCTAGGCGAATGCTTCTTTTCTGTGGGAAAGGCAGCTCTTGCGTTATCTTTTTTAAGAGCTCCTGCTCTTTAGTATAGGACTTGGTTGTATCTTGGTTATCCCAATCCTCCTTGGGGAGAAGATGGGACCAGTCCTGTGGATTTTCCGCAAGCTGTTTTTCAATTGCTGCTGCTTCAGTAGCAGTACATTGACCTTTTAAATACCGATCTATAATTTCTTTGCTCATCTTCATCTATAAAGAATACGACGGCAATTGCTTTTACCCCCAAAGGGAAATGAAAAAAAATAGATTAATTAAGAAAAAATGTATGTATGCCTTCTTTAAGGTCTTTAATGCAAGGTAGATATGGTTTTCAACAGTCTTTGGAGAAAGAGAGAGTTGTTGCGCAATCTCTTTGTAGCTCAGATTGTCCAAGCGGTTGAGTTGGAAGACTTTCTTGCGAACCTCCGGCATGGCATTGATAAGGCTGTGCAGTTGGCTCTCCATCTCTTTTGTTCTATAGATCTCCAATGGGGTGGGGTTGTTGCCTTGAGGGATGCTTTGTTCGGCAAATGCAAGCTGTCTTCTTCTTTCTTCTTTAACAATATCGAGCATTATGCTTCTACTAATGCAAAATATTTGCGCCTCGATTTTAACCTCCACTTGTTTGTGATTAAGGTTGTGCCATAGTTTAATAAAAACGCGTTGAACTGTCTCCTCAGCAATATAGCTGGAATTCGTTTTGCTAAGCGCATAGTGATATA
>JASLCA010000298.1 GCA_030146225.1 Sphingobacterium sp.
TGGAATTGTTACCGGAGTGATTGGTGGAATCGTAGAGGCCGCAATTAGCAAATCTCCCCTAAGCGTAAGAGGGCCTGAGGATGGCCTTACAGTTATTGTATTTGGGGCTATCCAAGAATTGGGGGCATACCCTACTTTTTTATTAGCAGTTGTAATTGCAGGCTTTATTCAATTATTACTTGGGGTTTTAAAGGCTGGAATCATTGGCAATTACTTCCCCTCGGCTGTAATTCTCGGTATGCTAGCTGCCATTGGTATTACCATTATTATGAAGCAGGTCCCGCTGGCCTTAGGAATGACAGAAGCACATGCCTTTGAAGTAGAGTCAGGTGGGGGCTTTGCGGTATTTAAGGATACCGTTGCGGCTGTAGTCAATTGGGGTGCCAGCTTAATCTGTCTGCTCTCATTAGCTATTTTGATTTATTGGCCTAGAATAAAGGGTCTTAATAAATTGCCGGCTCCATTGATCGTCGTATTATTGGGGATTGGGCTTGCTTATGCATTCCAAAACTCTTCCTTAGCGCTGAATAAGGATCATTTTGTCTTTATACCAATTGCAAGCTCCTTTGCGGAGTTTACGGCCCTATTTAGTTTTCCTGATTTCGGACAACTACTCAACAAAAATGTTTGGATAGTAGCACTTACCATTGCCATCATTGCGAGCTTAGAAACGCTGCTCAGCATCGAGGCGGTAGACAAGCTGGATCCTTTTAAGCGAGTTACGCCTACCAATCGGGAATTGATCGCTCAAGGGATAGGCAATATTAGCAGTGGCATGCTCGGCGGGCTCCCGATGACCTCCGTAATCGTGCGCTCCTCTGCCAATGTGCAAGCTGGTGGTAGAACCCGACAGACAGCCATGCTGCATGGCTTATGGCTTCTCCTGGCGCTAATCGCCATTCCCTCACTGATCAACCTTATTCCCCTTTCCTGCTTAGCCGCCATCCTCCTCCATACAGGCTATAAGCTGGCAAAGCCTGCCTTGTTTATGCATATGCTACGCAAGGGCTGGGATCAGTTTGTCCCCTTTAGTGTTACGATCGTGGCGATTGTCTTCACCGACCTTCTTGTAGGTGTAGGGGTGGGCATTGCGGTGGCAGTCTGTTATATTATACGTGCCAATATGAGAAATGCCTTTAAGATTGAGCTCAAGGAACAAGATGGAGACCAGGTCGCCATTATGACATTGGCGGAAGAAGTATCCTTCTTAAATAAGGTGCCAATCCAACAGAAGCTACACAACCTGCCCAAGAGTATTGCATCCATTCGAATTGATGGAAGAGGCAGTAAATTTATTGATAAAGATGTTATTGAAGTCTTAAGAGACTTTGAGCTAAATGCCATAGGCAAAGGCTTAAACATCCAACTTGAAGCGATTACTTATAAAAATTAATTGCCTGCAATTAATTAATGCTGTACATTGGTCATCGGAAAAGGGTGACCGCTATTAAAAAAACACGATAAAATGGGATTACAAGATTTAGAATTAGGATTTCAACAAATTTTGGAAGGCAATAAAAACTGGATGGAATTTGTCTCCAAAGACGATTCAGGACGCTTCGAACAATTAGCGAAAGGTCAAGATCCAGAAGTATTATGGATCGGATGTGCAGACAGTCGGGTACCTGCCAATGAGCTTACAGGTAAAAAGCCAGGCCAGGTCTTTGTACACCGGAATATTGCCAATCTATGTATACACTCTGATATGAGCATGCTATCGGTACTGGATTATGCCGTAAATGCCTTAAAGGTAAAACATATTATATTAGCTGGACACTACGGTTGTGGTGGTGTTGCGGCCTCCCTAACTGGCAAACAACATGGTATTATTGACAACTGGTTGTGTCATATTAAAGATGTCTACAGACTTCATCAAGATGAAATAAATGCCATAGAAGATCTAGAGAAAAAGACTGACCGCTTGGTTGAGCTTAATGTTAAGGAGCAAGTATTTAACCTCTGCACCACCTCTATTGTACAAACAGCTTGGCAGAATGGTCAAGACCTAGCCATACATGGCATGGTTATAAATATTGGCACTGGCCAACTTATAGACATGGGACTTACCCAGACTAGTGATAAAAACTTGAACGATATATTTAGGTTTAAGGATCTAAAAACAGGATTGTAATACTTAAAGGCTGTTTCTAAATTGAAACAGCCTTTAATTTTTTATTTCAGCCTTAATAAATAGGTTGTCCTTCATGATTAATCGCCCGTACATAGGGACTCGCATAGAGCTCCAAGATGGTTGCAAATTGATAGCGTGTAACCTGTTGCTCCTCATTATAGACGCCCGCAAACTTAAGCTTGCTGCTCCAGTTTTGCTGAATCTGCTTTTCAATCTCCTCCCCACGAAGGCCTACGAATTTAATTAAACTAAAAAAGGATTTCCAGTTAAAGAACTCGCCCTGATTGTCCATAAACCACAGCTGACTTCGGGTATAGTATTGATTAAAGATAGGCTTCACCTCCGCAAAACTCACAGAACTATCAGGCTTAAAAAGCCAAGACTGCTTATCTCCTGCTGCCTTAAAAAGATTTGTTAAGCCTATTTTTTGTATAGCAGTAAAATTAGGATCCTCGATCATTACATCTTGATAGGGCACAATACGGGCTCCGTAGCTTAAGAGCTCTGTTTGCACTTTGCGTATGTCTAGCTTTACCGCATCCGTCTTAAAAAAAGCGAGGTAAGCCACAATAGCGCCCATGGCTTGCCCTATATGAGCTTTTAATGGGATGGTTGAGGGATTGTCATCAAGTAATTGAGCTACCCCATGTAAATTCAACATATTGTACTTCTCCAGATAGATCATGTTGCCCATTGTCAACCCGTATAGCAAATCCCCTGATTGCCCAGCGGCAAGCAGGCTCTTCAGCTGACCTACCTGTAGCTCCGCTATTGGCATCAACCCAGCAGGCTTAGCAAGCATACTCGGAGAGCCGATATATTGATGTAACTCCTGCGCTGGGCTTGCGTCCAGTATAGACCAAATCGTAAACTTCTGCTTATCGCTAAGCGTTACCGTCCAGGTATTCTTATTGCGCTTCAGCAACTGCACCCTATTGTCGGTCAGTAGCTGTAAATTGGGCTGCTGATCCATCAGCTTATGCATGGCCTTGCGCAGGGCAACGGGATCCAAATGCTGCTTTACCTCTCTAGCCAAAGAATCACGCTTTTGCGCTGAGCCAGCCAGCTCCATAAGTACCTCCATCCAGATTCCCCCATCCAGATTGGGGAGGTTAGCGATTGAAAAACCTGCAGCGTTAAGCTCGGGTGCTACTGTCGTCCCCGATAACAGCCATAGCGTAGGCACATTGGATTTGGCGGATTGCATCGCTGCCGCAAAGGCAAGCATATCATCCCCATAGATTAATACCCGCGGCTTCTTGTTCTGCTGCCCATAGGCAAGCAGTATACAACAAACTAAAGAAAAACTAAGTATAAGTTTATGCATAATAATTGGTGTTTCCCCTAATTTAAGCCCCGCACTATTTACGGAGTCTATCTATTTAGGGATGTTTTTATAGATATCTTTCAGATTTCTATATTGTCCATTATAATCTAAGCCATAGCCAACCACAAATTCCTTTTCAATCTCAAAGCCTACATACATAATATTGTCAAATTGATGCTGCAAACAACTAGGCTTCATCAACAAAGCACAAACTGCGATGCTTGCAACATTTAGTTGCGCCAATGCAGCAATCGTATGTTTTAGGGAGTTCCCCGTATCGATAACATCCTCGACAATAACAACATGACGTCCAGTAAGATCCATGCCGACGCCAAAAAGCTCTTGAACTTCATCTTGTTGCGCAGTCCCTTGATAAGAAGCCAACTTCACAAAAGACA
>JASLCA010000311.1 GCA_030146225.1 Sphingobacterium sp.
TTCATCCACAGGCAAGGCATAGCCGCTAGGCTTAATAACAAAAACAATTTGATCCTGATTTACAGGCAATTCATACTGACCCTTTGCATCTGTGCGTACGACTTCTACACCATTGCTCACCGCTACATTGGGGATGCCAGTTTCCTGCCTATCCCAATTGCCATTTTGATTTAGGTCTAGGTAGACTGTGCCTTTAGCAATTTCTTGGGCATGACTCCAAGAGGCGATAATTAGCATGCTGCTACTTAAAAGTACGCGTAGTTTAAAATTCATAGTAAACTTTCTTAATTGTTTTGTTGAACAAAAGTAAGCTACAGGTGTTAACTGGCTGTTAAGCTAGCATCAAGATTGCCTTAAGGACAATTTCCAAATGTGCTCCATTAAAAGACTTATAAATAATAAGTAGCTTTACCTTATAAGTTTGATTTGAGTATGTACGACGCGATTATAGTGGGGGCTGGCCCCAATGGATTAGCAGCAGCCATTACCCTGCAAAGGCGCGGCTTGCGCACCCTACTGCTAGAGGGGGCAGCAACTGTGGGGGGCGGCATGCGCAGCGCGGAGCTGACTCTGCCCGGTTATTTGCATGATGTTTGCTCCGCGATCCACCCCATGGCACTAGGCTCACCTTTTTTTGCTAGCCTGCCCTTGGCTGCCTATGGCTTGCGCTTTGTAGAGGCGGACTATCAGGTAGCCCATCCCATGGATCAGGAAGATACTGTATTCCTTGAGCGTGACCTAGACAAGACGGCAGAGACGCTGCATGCAGATGCCGCTGCTTACAGGAAGTTAATTCGTCCTGTGGCCCAGCATTGGCAGGACTTGGCTCCCGACATTATGGGGCCATTGCGCATGCCTAAACATCCCCTCTTAATGGCGCAGTTTGGCTTAAATGCCTTGCAGTCGGCTGAAGGCATTAGCAAGCGCTTTCAGACTGAGCGCGCTAAGGCTTTATGGGCTGGCATGGCAGGACATGGCATGCAGCCCTTAAGCAACTTAACTACTGCGGCTATTGGGATGGTACTGGCAGGGGTAGGGCATGCCTATGGTTGGGGCATACCGGTTGGCGGTTCTCAAGCCATAGCAGAAGCCATGCTTGCCTATTATAAAGACCTAGGCGGGACGCTTCAGACGGAGCATTGGCTAGCTGACCTTGCTGACTTGCCAGCCTATAAGTGCTTGCTGTTAGACCTTACGCCAAAGCAATTGCTCGGGATTAAAGGACTTAACTTTAGCAAGCCTTATCGGGAGCAATTGACAAATTTTCGACTCGGCATGGGGGTGTTTAAGATTGACTGGGCACTGTCTGAGCCAATTCCATTTAAGGATAAGCGCTGCCAAGCAGCTGCTACGGTGCACTTAGGGAATACCTTCTCCGAAATAGCTTCAAATGAGCAGGAGACAAGCTTGGGGAGGCTGGTGGAGCAGCCCTTTGTACTGCTTGCACAGCAAAGCATGTTTGACAAGACTAGAGCCCCAGCAGGCAAGCATACGGGCTGGGCATATTGCCATGTGCCATTTGGCTCAACTGTCGACCGTACGGAAGCTATTGAGGCTCAGGTGGAGCGCTTCGCTCCAGGATTTAAGGATATAATACTGGCCCGTTCAACGCTGAACACAAGGCAGCTAGAGGCCTACAATCCAAACTATGTCGGTGGGGATATTAATGGCGGGCTTATGGATATTACGCAGTTGTATACCCGGCCTACCCGGCAATTGAATCCTTATCGGACTTCTGATAAGCAGGTATATATCTGTTCCTCCTCTACACCACCTGGGGGCGGTGTACATGGGCTTTGTGGCTTTCATGCTGCCGAGACGGCTTGGAAGGATCATTTTAAGAAACTATCCTAATTAGTAGCCGTGTGTGGCTACTCGTTAGAAAACATAAAAGGAGTCCATTTGGACTCCTTTTATGTTTTCTTTAGAACTGGGGAAAGCTTACTTTACACCTAGTTTTGTTTTGATTTGGCTAGTCAAGTCATCGCCACCGCCGAAGTATGGAATGCTACCGTTTGAGATGTCTAAAACGTAAGCATAACCCTTGTCTTTCGATACCAGGCCAATAGCTTCAATAACTTTCTTTTGGATAGGCTCAAAAAGCTCTTGCTCTTTTTTACCTAAATCTTGTTCAGCAACGCGTTGAACTTCTTGGATACGTTGTTCCATTGTTTGAAGTTCTTGACCTAAAGTTTGCAATTCAGCGTCTACTGCTGCTTTGTTTGCTTCGCTACGGTTTCTCAATTTCTCGTTAGCCTCAGTTTGCTTTTTCAAGAACTCAGCATACATGCCTTCCAACTCTTTGGATTTAGTCTCTTGCAAAACCTTCAACTGCTCTTGAGCAACTTTGAATTCATTTGTAGAAGAAATGATCTCTCCAAAATTGATGTGACCGATTTTTTGTTGAGCGCTAGCATATTGAGCGCCTAAGAACATCACCGCTACTAAAGCTACACTTCTAAATAAATTTTTCATTCTTTCCATTTTAATCTTTTTGTATTAAGCCTGATCAAGCGAAATACGGCACTTATTTTTTATAATGTTAATAATTAATTTGCGTTTATTTACAATTTTAAACAAAAAAATTAGTTTGACAAGTTCGCATCAGGCTTAAAACCTAATTTTGTAATGATATCATTACTTTTGTCCAATTTTGGGTTGGCAAACAAAAAGGTTACTTCACTGCCTTTATCTAAAATAATGTCTAAACCTTGGTTGTTAGCAATGTCTTGAATAGCCTTTGCTACACGGTCTTGAATAGGCTGTACTAAGCGAATCCGCTCTTTGTACAAGTCTCCTTCATAGCCAAACTTTACACGTTGAAATTCCTTAACAATTTTTTCCTTGTTAACGATTTCATCTTCCCGACGACGACGCATATCATCATTTAATAATACTTGATCGTTTTGATAAGCTTTGTATAGTTTTTCAATCTCACCATATTGCTTATCTACTTCCTCTTGCCAGTTGGTCGCTAGATCATCTAAATGTTTTTGTGCAGATACATATTCAGGTATGTGTTTTAAAATATACTCTGAATCAACATAGGCCAAGCGTTGAGCAAAGGCTGCGGTAACAGAAGAAGCTACGAAAGCGACGATAAATAGTATTTTTTTCATCCGTATAAATTTTATGTAATGATTAAAGAAACACGCTTGAACAGTTTGTTAACACTGTTTGTGGCTAGCTGTGCAAGCGCATTTCCTATTTCTTATTCTTAAGCTTATATGTGTTAGGACAATTATAGTTCCAAAAAGTTTAAAAGCCGCCCATATTTTGTAAAATACTGAAGGTGAAGTTTTGTTTCCACTCACTCGCACGTAGTCCAGGGATAGGGTCAAATGCATGCCCGTAGTCAAGACCTAACATACCAAAGATAGGTAAGAAGATACGTGCTCCAATACCTGCTGATCTACGCATTTTCAATGGATTCACTTCGCTAAATTTATTCCATGTATTACCTGCTTCTGCAAAGGCAAGTACAAAGACTGTAGCTTGTTCATTCAACATCACTGGATGTCTTAACTCCATTTGATACTTGGCATAGATTGGACTACCTGAGTTCATTGCAATACGCTCATAGCCTTTTCCTGTAGATTCTGGGATAAGTGTACCATTCATATAACCCCGCATCGCAATAATTTCAGATCCTTGCAAGAAGTCAAAGCCCTGCATCCCATCCCCACCTAGCTTAAAGCGCTCAAAGGTAGATGTAGGTGTTTTGTTGGTGTAGCTACCTAAGTAACCAAACTGTGCTTGTGCCTTTAAGACAAGCTTGCCAGCCACCTTAGTATACCATTGGCTATCAAACTTCCATTTATGGTATTCAGTCCATTTGAATTTAACATTGTCTTCCGCATTTTGGTAGTCAATATTATTCCAAGATGAATAAGGAGGCGTCAACTGTACCGAAAAGCGGAAGTTGGAACCTGAAGTTGGGTAGATTGGCGCATCAATCGAGTTCCGACTAATCTCTTGCGTCAAGTTTACGTTGAATGCCGTACCATCTGAGAACAAGAAATAGTTTCCGTAGTTCTGTAGTTTATAACGCTGGAAGGAAAGCGAGGTATTCACTTGGAAATAGTTGTCTGGCCATTGTAGACGCTTACCTAAGGTCGCGGTTACCCCAGTCATCCATATTCTACTCAGTTCTTTATCAGCCACCATCTGCTCGCCTGTATAGTAGTTGAATCCACCATTTGAAGAGTTAGAG
>JASLCA010000369.1 GCA_030146225.1 Sphingobacterium sp.
TTCTGCGCGTTGCAAAAAAGGAAACCGTTTCTCTTTTAGCACATGAATAGCTTATTTATTTTCCAACAAGTAGGCTTTAAACAACTCATAATCCACCGCCATTGCTGTGACTACCTGCACGCGCTCAGCCATATCAATAGCTCCTTGCGGCAGCTCCACCTGCGCATAAACTTCCTTTGTCAGCGCATCTGGGAACTTACATGCATGCGCAGTAGATAGAAATACAGTAGCATAGGCTCCAGGATAATCGGCTTGATATTTCCGGCTTCCAAGATAGGCTATCGCAGTATGTGGACAAGCAATATACCCGTACTTCTCATATAATTCTTGCATCCCCGCCTTCGTAGCTGCATCCGTATAGGTATAGCTGGTTACCAGCGCCCTTAAGGCATCTATATCTTGGTCAAACATATCCAGTATACGCACCCAGTTACTCGGATCTCCAACGTCCATTGCATTGGACAAAGTCTGCACGGAAGGCTGTGGCGTATAAGTCCCAGTTTCCAAAAAGCGCGGCACAGTATCATTCACATTGGTGGCTGCAATAAACTGATGTACAGGCAAGCCCATCTTGTGGGCGAGTAGTCCTGCCGCAATATTCCCAAAGTTGCCACTAGGCACCGAAAACACAAGCTCCGACACGCCCTGCGCCTTCAGCTGGGCATAGGCCCAGAAATAGTAAAAAGTCTGCGGAATTAGGCGCGCAATATTAATGGAATTGGCGGAGGTTAAGCGCAAGGAGGCAGCCAAGGCTGGATCATTAAAAGCACGCTTTACCAAGGCTTGACAATCATCAAAGGTACCATCAATTTCAATGGCCCTAATATTTTGACCATTGCTGGTCAACTGCTCTTCTTGCACCTTAGACACCTTGCCTTTGGGGTACAAGATCGTTACGCGCGTCCCAGCAACAGCTAGAAAGCCCAGCGCAACTGCACCTCCAGTATCTCCAGAAGTAGCGACCAGAACGTCCAATAGCTGATCTCCATCTTGAGCGAAATGGCCCATCACGCGACTCATAAAGCGGGCCCCAAAATCCTTAAACGCAAAGGAAGGTCCATGAAAAAGCTCTAAGACTCCGGTACCTGCATCCAAAAGCTTTACAGGAGCTTCAAAATTAATCGCATCGGCCACGATTGCTTTTAGATCCGCCTCAGGGATTGCCTCCCCGACAAGCGCCTTGGCCACAGTAAGGCCTATATCCTGCAAGGAATACTGTTCTATATTTCGGATAAATGCAGGGTCCAATCTTGGAATTTCTTCCGGCATATAGAGTCCCTTGTCCGCAGGCAATGAATTAAATACGGCCTCTTGAAAGGATACCCGTAGATCTTTATTATTTGTACTGTAAAATTTCATAATCTAGCTTAGTTAATAACCTTTGGTCCTTCTACATTTACTGGGGACACATACATTAAACTTTCAATATCGTTTTTAGTAAGATGGGCTTGAATTTGACTTGCTGCCAATTCAGCAACTTCCTTGCCCTTGGCAATAGCTACCACAGATGGCCCCGATCCCGAGATGCCAAAGCTCAATGCCCCCGCTGCTAGAGCAATGCGCTTCATCTCATAAAATTCAGGGATCAATATGGCACGTGTAGGCTCTATAAGCACATCTTGCATACTCCGCCCAATTAAATCATAATCCTGCTCGTATAGCCCAGCGATAAGGCCTGCAATATTTCCCCATTGGGTTACCGCATCTTTTAGCAACACCTTCTCCTTTATTAGCTGTCGCGCCTCCCTTGTAGGCACATCCACCTTTGGGAAGACAATGCCGGCATACAGCTCAGAAGGCACAGGCAATTTTATAACTTCTAAAGGCTCATAGCCTCGAATTAAAGTTATGCCGCCCATTAAGGCTGGCGCCACATTGTCCGCATGGCCATGGCCACAGGCTAAGCGCTCTCCTTCTACACAGAAAGGCATCAATTCATCCTTTGTTAAGGGATTCCCCAACAAGCTGTTTATCGCAAACAAGCCCGCAACTGTACTGGCCGAGCTCGAGCCCAGGCCACTCCCAATTGGCATATGCTTAATGAGGTCTATCTCAATCCCGATCTGATCCTGAATGCCTAAATATGCTAAAAGCATCTTTACACAGGCACTTACGGTATTTCGGTCCGCATCCAATGGCAGCCGCCCATCATCCCCTTCAATAGAACGAATGCGCACGCCTGCTTCAGCTACACGATACATCTTTACCTCATCTCCCGGATGATCCACGGCAAAGCCTAAAATATCAAAGCCACAAATCATATTGGCCACAGTCGCAGGTGCAAAAACCCGTACCTGATCCAGAACCTTATTCCAGTCAATTTCCTTATTAGAGCTACTTAACGCTACTTTATCTTTCATAATTAATGCTAACCTTCTAAATTATTAAGCCCCTACATTGATTAAATCCGCAAAAACTCCTGCGGCTGTGACTTCTGCTCCTGCTCCAGGCCCCTTTACAACCAATGGACGTTCCTTATAGCGTTCTGTTGTAAAGGAGATAATATTATCACTCCCCGACAAGGCATAGAAAGGATGATCACTAGCCACCATCTGCAAGGAGATAGACACCTTCCCATTCTCGAGCTTACCAATATAGCGGATAACCTTGTTGGCTTGACTAGCCTGCTCCTTAAGGCTATTAAAGAACTGCTCTGCCTTTAACAACTCGGTATAGAAATCATCCACCGAGGTAGCTGCTAGACAGGCCTCAGGAAGGATAGCCCCCAAATCCACATCAGTGGGTTCAATTACATAGCCCGCATCCCGTGCTAAGATTAACATCTTTCGCATAAAATCTGTGCCGCCCAAGTCATCCCTAGGATCTGGCTCGGTATAGCCCAGCTCCTGGGCCTTCTTCACAACCTCATAAAAAGAGGCATCCCCAATAAAATTATTAAAGATGTACGAAATTGTGCCCGAGAGAATTGCTTCAATCTTAAGCAGACGATCTCCACTTAACATTAAATCTTTTAAGACCCGTACAATTGGTAGCCCCGCTCCCACATTCGTTTCATAGAAGAAGTCTACCCCATGCTTACGGGCTGTATCATGCAGGCTTTTGTATTGTGCATAAGAACCCGAATTGGCGATCTTATTGCAGGTCACAATAGATATATTTGAGCTAAAGATCTCCTCATAATAGGTAGCTGGAAGTTTACTTGCAGTATTGTCAATAAACACACAGTTTGGAAGATTCATGGCTTTCATACGCTCCACAAATCCGGAGAGGTCCGATACTTCCCCTGTCGTATCCAAGCTTTCTGACCAGCCTGCTAGGTCAATGCCATCCGCAGCAAAGAGCATCTTACGGGAATTGGCGATGCCCACTACCTTAATCTCTACATCGCTATTCTCCAATAGAAAGCTATGCTGATCGTGTAGTTGTTTAAAGAGTGTAGCACCGATATTTCCCGTCCCCAGATTAAAGACATGCAAGGTCTTTTTTAGCTCAGCAAAGAAAGCATCGTGCACGGCATTTAAGGCTTTAGAAAGGTTTTCCTTACTGATAATTACGGAAATATTTAACTCGGAAGATCCCTGCGCAATCGCCCGCACGTTGATCCCATTTCTGCCCAGGGCATAGAATAATTTGCCTGACATGCCTGGAGTACGCTTCATGTTTTCACCTACAATAGCCAGTACAGAAAGCTTGTCCTCCACAGTAGGCATCTGCAATTTATTTGCTTCCAACTCCAGCTCAAACTCAACGGCAATAAGCTTTACAGCCTTTGCCGCATCGTCTGGATGCACCGCAAAGGTAATGCTATGCTCTGAGGAGGACTGCGTAATCAAAACAACATTTATCTGCTCCCGCGCCAAGAGGGTAAACAAGCGCCCGCTAAAGCCCGACTTGCCTATCATGCCACTTCCAGATAGATTGATCACCGAGATATCACTGATCGAGGAAATCCCCTTTATGGGAAAGGAGGACTTTCCGCTATCAAACTGTATAACTGTACCCGCAAAGCTTGGCTCAAAGGTATTCCGAATAACAATTGGAATTTTCTTTAAGAAGGCTGGAATCATAGTCGGCGGATAGATAACCTTCGCGCCAAAATAAGACAGCTCCATCGCCTCTGTGTAGGAAAGTATGGGCAAGGAGAATGCCTTTTTCACAATCCGAGGATCAGCAGTAAGCATGCCGTTCACGTCCGTCCAAATCTCGATAGCAGTAGCATTGAGCACAG
>JASLCA010000377.1 GCA_030146225.1 Sphingobacterium sp.
ATTAAAAGTCCTGTGCTTAAAGTACAATAAGCGCTTCAAGTCATTATCTGAATGCCCGATAATAAACTCATATGGGCTGCCATCAAACCTTTCAATCAGATCAGTACACTTATTAATAATAGTTTTACGTTGTCCCCAGGCAAGAATAGCTGCAAAGAAGCCCATAATTTCAATATCCTGCTGGGCGGTAAACCTATGGGGTATAACAATAGGGTCATTTGCAATAAAATCAGGCTGATTAAATTGCAGGACCTTATTGTCCAAAAAATCCTTAATATCAAAGTCTGCCATCCGTAAATTCTTAAACCCAAAAATACCAAATCTTTTAGAGAAGCCAGTAGAAGTCCAAGAACAGCGCTAGGAATATGCAGTATTCCATAGTAGGAATCAGCAATAATTATGATAACTTTGCATAAAATACTAAAACATACATGGAGTCACCTCAACAAAAAAAACAATTGCATCCCAGAAACCTGCATAACAAAGGGTATGATTTCCAAAAACTATTGCGTGTCTATCCTGCCCTAACACCCTATATGGTCGAAACCCCAGGCGGAACTGCTTCTATTGATTTTGCAGACCCTGCGGCAGTTATCGAACTTAACAAAGCTTTACTGAAACAATATTACCAAATAGACCAATGGTCATTGCCTAAAAACAGTCTATGCCCCCCAATTCCAGGAAGAGCAGACTATATACATTATCTAGCAGACCTATTAGCTGAAGATAATAATGGCGAAATCCCAGTCGGGGATCAAGTAAGCATCTTAGACATCGGTACAGGAACATCCTGCATCTACCCTATCCTAGGACAACGCATCTATAAATGGAGCTTTGTAGCAACCGATATAGATGAGTCCGCAATTATGCATGCGCAGTCTATTATTAAGTCCAATGGAGGCTTAAAAAAACAGATAGACCTACGCATTCAGCGCAACAAGGAATCTATCTTTGAAAGCGTTATTAGCGTGAAAGACAAGTTTCATGCCGTGATGTGTAATCCCCCATTCTACAAATCAAGAGAGGAAAACTGGCAGAAAACAACCCGCAAATTTGGCAACTTAAATAAAAAACAAGATAAGCCAACCGTACAAAACTTTGGTGGACATCCCAATGAATTATGGTGTGAGGGTGGAGAAAGACAGTTTGTCCGTAATATGATTTATGAAAGCATGAAATTCAAAGATCAATTGGGCTGGGTAACTTCCCTAATTGCTGATAAACAAAATTTAAAGCCATTAATTGCCGTCTTAGAATACAACAAGGCGAGTAAGGTAAAAACAATCAATATGCTTCAAGGCAATAAGGCCATGCGCATATTAGCTTGGAAATGGTAAAAAAAATCCTCCTAAACAATGTTTAGGAGGCTTTTTACTTAATATACAATTTTACTTAACCTACAATGGCTTGCATCTCGGTCATTATCTTTTGTGCAATCGCATCAGCGGCTGCTTGGGTTGGCCCCTCCGAATAAATACGAATAATAGGCTCCGTATTGGACTTCCGCAGGTGAACCCACTCCGTAGCAAAGTCTATCTTTAAGCCATCAATCGTACTGTGTTGCTCATGCGCATATTTAGCCTGCATCTTGGCCAATAAGCCATCAATATCCAATGTAGGCGTCAAGGTAATCTTATTCTTAGACATAAAATACTGCGGTAGTTCAGCACGATAGGTTGACACCTTCTTGCCTAGCTTAGCAAGATGCGTCAAGAATAGGGCAACTCCGACTAGGGCATCCCGTCCATAATGTGACTCCGGATAAATAATTCCTCCATTGCCTTCGCCCCCAATAACAGCATTTACCGCTTTCATCTTCGTCACCACATTTACCTCACCTACTGCTGCTGCATAGTAAGTCCCGCCATGTTTCTGGGTAACATCGCGTAAAGCTCTAGTCGAAGACAGGTTAGATACCGTATTTCCTTTCGTATGGGCAAGGATATAATCCGCCACAGCCACCAAGGTATATTCCTCACCAAAAAGATCCCCATCCTCCATCATAAAGACCAAGCGGTCCACATCTGGATCAACAGCAATGCCCAGATCCGCCTTGTTGGCAAGCACAGCTTCCGACAAGTCCGTTAAATGCTCTTTTAAAGGCTCAGGATTGTGTGGGAACAGGCCATTGGGCTCACAGTGTATCTTATAGATTGTCTGCACGCCTAAGGCCGCTAAGAGCGCTGGAATAAAAGTTCCACCCGTACTATTCACCGCGTCCACAGCCACCTTAAAATTAGCCTTGGCCACCGCTTCCTTGTCTACCAACGGCAAAGCCAAGACAGCATCAATATGCTTCTGCATATAGGAGTCATCCTTAGTCTCTACGCCCAAGTCCTCCACCTGTGCAAAGTCAAAGTCTAAGCTATCCCCTAAAGCCAACACAGCCTGCCCCTCTTCATCATTGATAAATTCGCCCTTATCATTCAAGAGCTTTAAGGCATTCCACTGACCTGGGTTGTGAGAAGCAGTTAGGATAATTCCACCAGCCGCTCCCTCAGCAGGCACAGCAAGTTCCACCGTAGGCGTAGTAGACAAGCCCAGATTGACCACATCCGCGCCAATACTTTGCAAGGCCCCTACCACAAGATTGCTAACCATGTCCCCAGATACCCGGGCATCACGGCCTACTACAATTTTTTTCTTGCCTGTCTTTTGAAGCAAAATCTTACCAAAAGCTGCCGTAAACTTTACAACATCAATAGGCGTCAACCCTTCGCCAGCTCTACCGCCGATCGTACCTCGAATACCTGATATAGATTTAATTAGTGTCATGCTTGATTGTTTGAAACGTAAAAATAGCTTTATATACTAAAATATCATAAAACCTTTTCACTTTTCCAATCTAAATATTATCTTTGTTGCAACAATGTTTCATTTAGTTAAATACAAAAGATGTTTATATTTATTCTTTACTTTTGAATTCATATACACATCCATATAATCTATGCTGAATCAACTTATACATTTTGACCAAGAGGTATTTTTAGCCATAAATCAAGGATTGAGTAATCCTTTTTTCGATTGGCTATTGCCTATTCTTCGAAATCCATATACCTGGGCGCCATTATATTTATTCTTGATAATTTTCTTTATCAAGCATTATGGCAAGATGGGGATTATTATTGTAGCCTTTACGCTGACAAACTTTGCCATCTCAGATGCTGTATCTTCACATTTGATCAAAAAGAATGTAAAGCGTATCAGGCCCTGCAATGACCTTATGTTTAAGGAAGAAGTCAATATCCGCGTACGCTGTGGGTCAGGCTTTAGCTTTACCTCCTCCCATGCCACCAATCACTTTGCAATGGCTTTCTTTTGGATAGCCCTGTTTAGAAGAAGATGGAAGCATGCACTGTGGCTGTGTATTACTTGGGCCTCGCTTATTAGCATCGCCCAGATTTATGTTGGTGTACACTATCCCGGCGATGTGCTCTGTGGTGCAATCCTTGGCATACTTATCGGAACGGGCATGGGCTATTTGTTCAAGCGCTTCTTCCCGAAATTCTTTGATACAGACAATTTATCACCATCAATAACATCATGACTCCATTTTTAATCGTCACCATCCTATTCGTATCAGCCTTCCTGAGCGGATTAGCGGTATTTTTTGTAAAAAGAGACAATACGAACTTATTGAAACTCATACTTTCCTTTAGTGGAGCGTATCTATTCAGTATTACCGTATTGCATCTTATTCCCCATGTTTATATCAGTACCAATACCAGTCCAGAGGTTATTGGCTTGTATATACTGGGAGGCTTCTTGTTCCAACTTATCCTAGAGCAGTTCTCTCAGGGCATTGAGCATGGGCATATACACAATCAAAATACCAATGTTTTCCCCTTAGGAATTATGGTCAGCTTATGTTTGCATGCCTTTTTAGAGGGGATGCCACTTGCGGCAGGCCTACGCTCAGAATTGGTATTCGGGATTGCTGTGCATCATATTCCAGCCGCCTTTGCGCTGGGAAGCTTATTGCTGAACACCAAGCTCAGCAAGGGACAGATCACATTTTTCCTATTGTTATTTGCGGCGATGACGCCTATGGGATTTTTAACAAGCAAGGGGATTAGCGAAGGAGACATCGGTAATATTGCCCAGTACTTTGATAAAATCATGGCAATTGTGATCGGTATATTCTTACATATATCCACCACGATCTTGTTTGAATCAGGATCAGCAGATCACCATAAATTCAACAAGAAAAAGATGTTGGCTGTATTAATCGGGGTCTTAGTATCCTTAGCCAACTTTCTATTTGAAGGTCACAGCCATGATCATGGCGATCATGGACATGGTCACGAGCATCATGACCACAAGCATGACCACAATCACGATCATTAATCCTCTTCAGTAGGAATACCACGGAATTTATCGAGCAGCGCGCTTAATTGCAAAGCTTCCGCCTCGGATAAATTCTGTGGTAATATATCCCCAAGCATCATATCCGCTTCCAATATATCCAATAATTCTAGGCCTTTTTGCGTGATAAACAAGTCTACCGCACGTTTATCAGCCTTATTTTGAGCCCGAGAAACTAATCCCTTGGCCACTATCCTATCCACCAATCGCGAGATATCCGGGGTATTGGTAATCATTCTGCTTTTCAATAAATTATTTGTAGCTGGATTTGGAAACTGTCCACGCAGAATACGTAAAACGTTGAATTGCTGCAAGGTAATCTGCTCCTTCGCAGCCCGTTTCTCCAAAATTAAGCTCAACCAGTTGGCCGTATAGATAATATTGACAGAGGCCCGCTGCCAGTCGCTACTAAAGCTTTTAACTTTTATCTCTTCTTCAATTTTCATGTTATTCAATAATTAAAACAAAAGTGTGACAACTTTGAACCATAGAATCAATCTAAATTAGCTATCTTTGGCACATACAGCACAAATATATCTAGAATATATATTTTATAATTTTTTTAACGAAAATAATGCAAAAAAATTTCACGTTAGACATTCTTACCATAGGAGAAAAAGCTAAAATCAGCCATGCAACAGCTGTGGAGATTCCATCGAAATTTCTAGAAATGGGCCTCCTCCCCGGAAGCCTTGTAGAAATCAAGCATAAAGCACCATTTAATGGTCCAATTGGAATACATATTCACAGCTCCAATACCTTAATTGCCATCCGCCGATCTGAAGCCTGTCTAATCTTTGTTGAAAAATAAGCATATGAAAAACCCTATCATAGCCCTTTTGGGTAATCCCAATGTGGGAAAAACCTCTGTATTCAATCGTATCACTAA
>JASLCA010000382.1 GCA_030146225.1 Sphingobacterium sp.
CTTTTCAATGCTGTTTCAATCACACCGCGCGAATGGGTATCCGCTTGATTTGATTTGGCAGCCGTGGTAAAGCCTACACCTTGACCAAATTCCTTAAGCTGACGGGCACCGATATTCGAAGTCATAATAATGATCGTATTTCGGAAGTCCACCTTTCTACCTAAACTATCTGTAAGCTTTCCTTCTTCAAGTACCTGTAGCAACAGGTTAAAGACATCAGGGTGTGCTTTTTCAATCTCATCTAGCAAGACTACAGCATAGGGCTTGCGGCGAACTTTTTCGGTCAACTGACCACCTTCTTCATAACCTACGTAGCCTGGAGGCGCGCCCACTAAACGGGAAACCGCAAACTTCTCCATGTACTCACTCATGTCGATCTGTATCAAGGCATCCTCCGAGTCAAACATAAAGCGAGCAAGCTCTTTAGCAAGCTCCGTCTTACCAACTCCTGTAGGACCTAGGAATACAAAGGAGCCAATTGGCTTCTTCGGATCTTTTAAACCAGCGCGGGTACGTTGAATAGCTTTAACTAATTTCTGAACAGCATCATCTTGACCAATTATACGGCCTTTCATCGAGTCGCCCATCTTTAACAGCTTTTGACTGTCTGATTGGCTTACCCGTTGTACAGGGATACCCGTCATCATAGCCACCACTTCTGCTACACTATCTTCCGTTACACTGTAACGTGTAGACTTAGTTTCTGCTTCCCATACCGCTTTTTCCTTTTCAAGTTGTTCCAATAGCTTTTTCTCGGTATCTCTTAGCTTTGCAGCCTCTTCATACTTTTGGCTACGGACAACCTTGTTTTTCTCAACCTTAATGTCTTCAATCTGTTCTTCAATATCGACAATAGACTGGGGTACGTGAATATTCTTCAAGTGTACGCGGGATCCTGCCTCATCCAGGGCATCAATAGCCTTGTCGGGTAGGAAGCGGTCCGTAATATAACGCGTCGTTAAGGATACACAGGCTTCAATAGCCTCATCCGTATAGGTTACATTATGGTGCTCCTCGTACTTATCTTTAATGCGGTTCAGGATTTCAATCGTTTCATCATGTGAAGCTGGCTCAATAACCACCTTCTGGAATCTACGATCCAATGCACCGTCTTTCTCAATGTACTGACGATACTCGTCTAGGGTGGTTGCACCGATACATTGTATTTCGCCTCTGGCCAAAGCTGGTTTGAACATGTTGGATGCATCCAGTGAGCCCGAAGCTCCACCTGCGCCAACAATAGTGTGTATTTCGTCAATAAATAGAATCACATCTGGAGATTTCTCCAGCTCATTCATTACTGCCTTCATACGCTCCTCAAATTGCCCACGGTACTTGGTACCTGCTACTAAGGAGGCAAGATCTAAAGTGACGACACGCTTGTTAAACAATACGCGTGAAACTTTACGCTGCACGATGCGCAACGCCAATCCTTCAGCTATAGCTGATTTACCTACACCAGGTTCTCCAATTAATATGGGGTTATTCTTTTTACGACGTGATAAAATCTGCGATACACGCTCTATCTCTTTCTCTCGTCCTACGATAGGATCTAGTTTTCCTTCCTCAGCTGCTTTTGTTAAGTCGCGGCCGAAATTGTCCAACACGGGAGTTTTAGACTTGATGTCTGATACTTTCTTTGGTGCTGTAAACGGTTGATCATCCTCTGGGAAGTCATCATCACCTGTTGGTGAGCTAGACGCTTCATCAGTAATCGTTGTTTTGTTTTGTTCTACTTCGTTTTTGAACAAATCATACGTGACGCTGTATTGTTGTAAGATCTGAGAAGCTATATTTTCCTCATCTCTTAATATTGCTAACAATAAATGCTCGGTACCGATAATGTCGCTCTTAAAAATCTTAGCTTCTAAGTAGGTAATCTTTAATACCTTTTCGGCTTGTTTTGTAAGCGGCATATTTCCTATCGGTGCACGTGACATTGAAGAGCCTTTTACTGCTTCTTCAACGGATTGTCGGATAGCACCTGTATCTATCCCAATGTTTTTCAAAATCTTTATCGCCACACCATCACCCTCTCGAATCAACCCGAGCAAAAGATGCTCTGTGCCGATGTAGTCATGGCGAAGCCTTAATGCTTCTTCTCGGCTATAGGAGATTACGTCCTTTACGCGTGGTGAAAATTTTGCTTCCATGTGTTTTGCCCTTCCTTTTTGATAATAGGATGTATAAATGTATAAAATATATTATAAACCCTCTGTCTTTACAATGTATAATTTATCAACAATTGCGCCATAGGTCTTAAAGTATCAAAATGTCAGGCTTTAAACCGTAAAAATGACTATATTTGCGCAAAAAAACAGTTTTTATAAGTCTATGTCTGAAGAAAAAATAATCTTTTCGATGGCTGGGGTAAATAAAATATACCCGCCTCAAAAACAGGTTCTTAAAAATATTTATCTTTCTTTTTTCTATGGAGCGAAGATTGGTGTAATTGGTTTAAATGGTTCTGGTAAATCTTCCTTGTTGAAGATTATCGCTGGACTTGATAAGTCTTATCAGGGAGAAGTCGTTTTCTCGCCAGGCTATTCTGTAGGCTATTTAGCGCAGGAACCTCAATTAGACCTTGAAAAGACCGTAAAGGAGATCGTTGAAGAAGGGGTCGCAGAAATTACTGCTGTGCTCAAGGAATATGAAGAAATAAATGATAAATTTGGGTTACCAGAGGTCTATGAAGATGCGGATGCCATGGATAAGCTTTTGGCTAGACAAGGTGAGCTTCAGGATACTATTGATGCGACCAATGCTTGGGAGCTAGATAGTAAGCTTGAGCGCGCGATGGATGCCTTGCGCTGTCCTGAACCAGATGCGAAGATCGCCAATTTGTCAGGTGGTGAGCGCAGAAGGGTGGCACTTTGTCGCTTATTGCTACAGGAGCCCGATGTTTTACTATTGGATGAGCCTACCAACCTCTTAGACGCGGAGTCTATTGATTGGTTAGAGCAACACCTAAAACAGTATAAAGGAACTGTGATTGCAGTAACACACGACCGTTATTTCTTGGATAATGTAGCGGGTTGGATCTTGGAGTTGGATCGTGGTGAGGGGATACCGTGGAAGGGGAATTACTCTTCTTGGTTGGATCAAAAAGCGAAGCGATTAGCACAAGAGGACAAGCAAGAAACAAAGCGTCAGAAAACCCTAGAGCGTGAGTTGGAATGGGTAAAGATGGCTCCAAAAGCCAGACATGCTAAGTCTAAAGCACGTTTACATAATTACGAGAAATTAGCTTCTGAAGAGACCAAAGAGCGAGAAGAGAAGTTGGAGCTATTTATTCCTCCTGGACCACGTTTAGGCAATACCGTAATTGAGGCTACAAATATTTCAAAATCTTACGGCGATCGTATTTTATTTGAAGATCTGAGCTTCTCCTTGCCTCCAGCGGGTATTGTAGGGATTATTGGGCCCAATGGGGCGGGTAAAACCACCTTGTTCCGCTTAATTACTGGTCAAGAACAACCAGATACTGGTACCTTTAAAGTGGGAGAAACTGTCGTATTGGGTTATGTAGATCAGAATCATGATGACTTGGATCCAGAGAAGTCTGTATGGGAAAACATTACTGACGGGAACGATAATATTATCTTAGGTAATAAAACGGTCAACTCGCGTGCATATGTGTCGAAGTTTAACTTCAATGGCGCGGATCAGCAGAAAAAAGTAGGCGTATTGTCCGGTGGAGAACGGAATCGCGTGCATTTAGCCATTACCTTAAAGAAATCTTCAAACGTCCTCTTGCTGGATGAGCCTACCAACGATATTGACGTAAATACCTTACGTGCTTTAGAGGAAGGCTTAGAAAATTTTGGTGGCTGTGCGGTGGTGATTTCTCACGATAGATGGTTCTTAGACCGTATCTGTACGCATATCTTAGCCTTTGAAGGAGATTCGCAAGTATACTTTTATGAAGGCAACTACAGCGAGTATGAAGAGAATCGTCGGAAACGTTTGGGGGATGTTGCGCCTAAACGCATT
>JASLCA010000393.1 GCA_030146225.1 Sphingobacterium sp.
AAAGAGTTCGTTTTGATTATGAATTTACAAAGGCTACCCTCTTTAAAGAACGCTTTACTGATACCTATTTAGCTTGGTGCAAAAAACTTAAGGTTAAGTCTAGAGCGCAGGCTTATGGACGCGGCTTCTTTCCTTTAGAAACAAGTCTTGGTTATGATATTCCCGAAGGAGAATCATGGACGACTAATTGGTTAAGGCATAAACTTGGGGAAGAGATGTCTAATGAGGATTATCGACGAGGCCGTGGATATACGATGATTAACAAGTATGTGTCTTCCGCAGCGCACTTAAGTGGTAAACGATTGGTCAGTTGTGAGGAAATGACCAATACTTATTTGGTGTTTAATGAGACTTTAGAGTTGCTTAAACTTGGCTCGGATCAAAGTATAATGTCTGGGATTACCCATTCTGTATGGCATGGATTTAATTATTCACCACCTGATGCAGCCTTTCCTGGCTGGGTACAATATGGTTCTTATTATAATGAGAAAAACAACTGGTGGCCCTATTTTAAATATCTAAACACCTATAAAGGACGTTTGTCATCACAGTTACAAAATGCAGATCAGTATGCCGATATGGCTATTCTTCCTGCCAATTTTGATTTATGGGCGGAGTCGGGAGTGCAAACTGATCCATTTCCAGAGAAATTGAATATTCAGTATACCTCAATTATATGGGAGTCTATTAATAAATGTGGTGGTTCAGCGGATTATGTTACAGAAAGTATTCTGCAAGCATGTCGTGTAAAAGATGGACAGCTCACTTATGGTAATAGGGCATATAAAGTGTTGTTCCTTCCAGAACTAACTAGTATTGGACTAACCACACTACAAATCATAGCAAGCTTCGTGAAGTCAGGAGGAAAGGTAGTTTGTATAGAGAAGTTTCCGGAAAAAGCATTGGGAATTAAAGGTCTACAACAAAATGATATTCAGGTACAGCTACTTTTGAAAGAGTTGAAGCAGTATACTAAGAGCTTTGTATTGGTTAAAAAGCCCCAAGACAATCATTTTTTAGCGTGGTATGCAGACTTACAGCAGCGAGAGGATCTACCCAAATACTTAAGTATTGAATCGCCTAATCTTTTTTTTATGCAAAATAGATATATCCGAGATGATGGAAGCGAGTTTTACTTCTTTCAAAATGCACATCGTTTTGAGCGTCATCAGACCCGTATCCGTTTTGATAGTCAGATCTTGAAAAACAAGCGCGCTTGGGTTTGGGATGTAGATACAGGCGAGCGATTTAACCTTCAATTGGATGAAGATCAGAGTCGTTTATTTGATTTTGGTCCTACAGAATCGCTATTGATTGTGTTGGATACAGACAAATCTAAAGGAAATAATTGGAGGCCTCTTCCTGTTTCAGGCATAAATAGCGAAAATATCGATATGAATTGGCAGCTTGAATTACGATACAGCCTGTCGAATAAGGTAGAACATATACGACTAGATCGCCTACTAGATTTTAAGGATAGTGAAGCGCTATCTACTTTCTCAGGCACTGCAGTCTACCGTAAAAAAATAATTATTAGTCAAACTGCGAACTTCATTTTGAATCTCGGAACCGTATTTGGAATCTCTGAGGTATACCTGAACGGCAAAGAGTTGGGAGTGAAATGGTATGGACAGCGCATCTATAACTTGGCAAGTTTAGCGATCCAAGGTGAAAATGACTTGGAAATACATGTAGTTACTACGATGGGTAACCATTTAAAGACCATGCAAGATAATGAGGCTGTACAACATTGGGTCAACCGTAAAGGGCGAGAACAAGAAATACAGTCAATGGGAATAGTTGGCCCTGTTCAACTTTATGAAATTTAATGTAAAACATTTTAAAGAAAAAATTATGATAAAGAATATACAAAGCCTATTGCTCTTATTTATTTTATGCTTCACTCTACCTGTTGTGGGAAGGGATTATGAGGCTACAAAGTTTGGCATAATGGGAGATGGAATTACCTTAAATTCTTCCTCCATTCAGGCCGCCATAGATTATATTAATAGTCAAGGAGGAGGGCGTTTAGTATTCACTCCTGGAGGATATGTTACAGGAACGATTTATTTGAAGTCTAATGTTACACTGCATTTGCAAGAAGGGGCATCTATTTTAGGGTCAAACAATCCATTTGATTTTATTAAAGATAGTTATGTAAAATGGACGGCTATGATTTTTGCGATTAAGCAAGAAAACATTGCTATTACAGGACGCGGAACAATTAATGGACGGGGCTTTCAAACAGCAATGAACTTATTAGATTATGCGCATCGTGGAATCTATGAGGATGATCTTAAATATGATCGTATTCGAGAGGTAAATCGTCCTCAAAATATTATTTTTCGCGAATGTAAGGATATAAAGATTATCGGTATCACTTTAAAGGATCCAGCGAGCTGGAATCAAACTTATGATCAATGCACGAATCTTTATGTAGATAGCATAAAGGTGGATAGCAAATCCTATTGGAATAATGATGGGATTGACGTTGTTGATTGTAAAGGCGTGATTATTAAAAACTCCTATTTTGATGCGGCTGATGATGCTATTTGTTTTAAGTCACATGATCCAAATGCAGTATGCGAAGATGTGCTAGTAGAAAACTGTGTAGCGCGATCAAGTGCAAGTGCATTGAAGTTTGGTACGGCTTCCCGGGGCGGCTTTAGAAACTTTGTCGTAAGAAATTTAAAGGTATTTGACACCTATCGTTCTGCAATAACATTTGCTGCAGTAGATGGAGGCTTTGTAGAGAATATATTAGTAGACGGTGTTAAATCTATGAATACCGGAAATGTTATTTTCTTGCGTATTGGGGATAGGCCCATAAGTAAGGGTAGAGTTCCTTATATGAAAAATGTTACCATTAGGAATGTTTATGCTGAAGTTCCTATGGATAAGCCAGATGCTGGGTATAATTATGAAGGCCCCATTGAAGATAACCCAAGAAATATTTCACCAGCAAGCATAATCGGACTACCTAATGCAAAAATTGAACATGTTAACCTAGAAAATATAGAAATCGTATATCCAGGTGCCGGCAATCCATTTTATGCCAAGGTTGGTCTGAGTGCAATAGAGCTTGATAATATCCCAGAGATGCCAGAGGCTTACCCAGAGTTTTCGCAATTTAAGGAACTTCCGGCATGGGGGCTTTATATTCGCCACGCCAATAATATCAACCTGAAGAACGTCAAGTTGGTTGCAAAAGCAGCAGACTACAGGCCCGCGATTGTGACTGATGATGTAAAAGGTGGGACCTTTGAACATGTTAAATTCGAGGAAAGCCAAGCTGGAAAGAAAAAACAAATCTTTATGCATAAATCTCTTAATATCAAAGTTAAATAGCTTAAAATCATGAAAAAAATAATCTATATATCCACTATTCTAGTACTATGCTTTTACAAATCCTTCGCGGCAGATTATAATGCCTCCCTCTTTGGCTGTATTTCTGATGGACAAACCAATAATACAGGGTCCATTCAGTATGCAGTAAACTATATTGCGAAAAAGGGTGGAGGAACTCTACATTTTTATGTGGGTCGTTATTTGACAGGAGGTATTGAGTTAAAATCCAATGTTACCATTGAATTACACGAAGGAGCTATATTAGTAGGGACTGCATCGATTTACGACTATATTGGAAGTCTGAAGCATAGATCTTTGTTGTATGGCAAAGATCAATCAAATATAAAAATAATAGGAAAAGGTGTTATCCAAGGCCAAGGGAAGCTGTTGGAGGATAGCCAAAAGAAGCAAGCAGCGCATGGGTTTATAGATTTAGCTAAGCCTACATACGCGCCTAGCTTAATTGGGTTTGACAATTGCACTGATATAGTTATAGATGGCATAATGCTGCAAGATGCAATAGGACCGATACAAGCGTATAAAGATTGTAAAAATCTTCAACTTGCGAATCAAACAATTATTAATAAAGGGAATAGGGATTCTATCGGATTACTTTTGGAAAACTGCAAGGCCGTAAAATTAAGTCATTTATTTATTGATGTAGACGGCAAAGCGATATCAAAAGATAATAGCAGCCAGGTGCTATCTATGGAAAAGTGTATAACACCTGATGGAAAGTCAATTTAGATTAAAATATTTTTAAACTTATTTATTTCATCCAAAGCAAAGAATTAATGAAGATGATTATCCCCAATAAAAAGGCTAAGCTAATACTGTTGTTTTTTCTCGCTTCCTCTACGCTACTTTTAGCACAACTTAAGCCTTATCAGTATGTGAATCCACTTATCGGTACAGCAAAGATGGGGCATACCTTTCCTGGGGCAACAGTACCCTTTGGGGCGATACAATTAAGTCCAGATACCGATACGCTCTCTTACGAATTAAATGGTAAGTATAATAAAGATGTCTATAAATACTGTGCAGGCTATCAATATGATGATACGAGCATTGTCGGCTTTAGTCATACCCATTTTAGTGGAACTGGACATTCGGACCTAGGAGATTTCTTAGTAATGCCTACCATAGGTAAGTTACAAATGAATCCAGGAGTAGCAAGCAATACGGCTACAGGATATAGAAGTAAATATAGCCATGAGCAGGAAGTGGCTGAAGCAAATTATTATAAAGTACATCTTCAGGATTATAAGATTGATGCTGAACTGACTACTTCAGAGCGAGTAGGCTTCCACCGTTATACCTTTCCAAAGTCTGAGGAGGCACATATAATTTTAGACCTAACCGCTGGAATCTACAATTTTGATGATAAGAATGTCTGGAGCTTTGTAAGGGTAGTCAATGATACGCTAATTACCGGGTATAGGCAGACACAAGGTTGGGCCCGCACCCGCACCGTATACTTTGCCCTTACATTTTCAAAGCCATTTAAGTCTTATGGTAAGAAGTCAACCGACAAAGAACAAGTGTATAAAGGCTTTTGGCGCAAGTTTGACCAAGAGCATAATTTTGCCGATCTAGCAGGGCATACTATGAAAATGCACTTTGATTTTGACACAAAGGAGCAAGAACAAATTCAGATGAAACTAGCCATTTCTCCCGTAAGTCAGAGAAATGCATTAGCAAACCTACAAGCAGAGATTCCACATTGGAATTTTGATCGCGTAAAGCAGCAGGGACAGCAACGATGGAATGAGGAGTTAGCTAAAATAGAAATTGAGATGTTGAGCGAAGATGATAAGGTTAATTTCTATACAGCAATGTACCATACCTTCCTTGGGCCTACGACCTATATGGACCTTAATACCGAGTATAAAGGCCTAGATCAAGAAATTCATAAGGCCGAGGGCTTTGTGAATTATACAACTTTTTCGCTTTGGGATACCTATCGAGCATTGCATCCGTACTTTAATATTATTCAACCAAAACGGAATGCCGACATGGTCTCTTCCATGCTCGCCCATTATGATCAAAGTGTATTAAATATGCTGCCCATCTGGTCGCATTATGCTAATGATAATTGGTGTATGAGTGGATACCATAGCGTTTCTGTTATTGTAGATGCTATTTTAAAAGGCACCTATAGCGGAGATCCTAATAAAGCTTTAGATGCATGTATTGCGACTTCTAATCGGAGAAGTTATGAGGGAATTGGAGCCTACATTGATATGGGATATATCCCTGCCGAAATGAATAGTCACTCCGTGTCCTCTACCTTGGAGTATGCATATGATGATTGGTGTATTGCGCAGTTGGCCAAAAGTTTAGGTCGGGATACTATTTATGAGACCTATAGTAAGCGTGCTGGAAATTGGCGTAATGTATTTGATCCGGAGATTGGCTTTGCTAGACCGCGTATGGCTGATGGTCAGTTTAAGAAAGAATTTGATGAATTGGACACCCATGGACAAGGCTTTATTGAGGGTAATTCATGGAACTATAGTCTGTTTGTACCACATGATCCCGAAGCCTTAGTACAGGTTTATGGAGGAGCAAAGCAATTTGCTTCACACCTAGATTCACTATTTTCAATGCATCTACCTGATCGGTATTTCGAAGCTACTGAAGATATAACGCGTGAAGGAATAATGGGTAATTATGTGCATGGCAATGAACCCTCTCATCATGTCGTTTATCTCTATAATTATACAGGAATGCCGTGGAAAACTCAAGAACGTGTGCGGGATATCCTAAAAACAATGTACCAAGCTAAAGTCGATGGCTTAGGCGGGAATGATGATTGTGGTCAGATGAGTGCTTGGTATCTTTTTGGTGCATTAGGCTTTTATCCAATTTCACCAGGCTCTTTGCATTATGACCTAGGTAGTCCCTTGGTGAAATCTGCCAAGATAAACTTAGACAATGGGAAAACCTTTACCGTATTGGCTAACAATCAGTCAGATAAAAATGTATATGTAAACAAGGTCAGCCTAAATGGTAAGCTCCTGAACAGAACCTATATTACACATGATGAGATTATTAATGGGGGAGAGTTAATCTTTGAAATGAGTGCAAAGGCTAAAAAATAATGAAGATATTAAGTTTATTCGGTTTCTTTTGGCTACAGATTTCTTCTTTAGCTTATGCTCAAGTTCAAACAAAGCAGGATAGTGTCTTTATTACTGCCAATTA
>JASLCA010000402.1 GCA_030146225.1 Sphingobacterium sp.
CCGAGTGAGTCTACGCCTTTTACGGCTTTAGCCTTAAATCACCTGGCGGACTTGGCGGGCTTCCCTAAAGGTGTGGTAAATACGGTGGTGGGCTCGGATGCTTCGGCACTGGGCAAGGAGTTGTGTGAAAGCAAGCAGGTGGCTAAAATATCCTTTACTGGCTCCACAGCTGTGGGGCAGATCTTAATGGCACAATGTGCGCCTAGCCTTAAGAAGATGAGCTTGGAGTTAGGGGGCAATGCGCCCTTTATTGTGTTTGATGATGCGGATATTGACTTGGCGGTACAGGGAGCGATCGCAGGGAAGTTTCGCTTTGCTGGGCAGACCTGTGTCTGCGTGAATCGTATATTGGTGCAGGACAAGGTCTATGATGCCTTTAGCAAGAAGTTTGTGGAAGCTGTTAAGGCCTTAAAGCTAGGCAATGGCTTGGAAGCTGATGTACAGATTGGGCCATTAATCAATCCAGCGGCTATAAAGCGTATGGAGGAGATGTTGGCTGATGCTGTCTCTAAGGGAGCCAAGGTAGCGGTGGGTGGTAAGCCTATAGCGCCTCAGTTTTTTGAGCCTACGGTAGTTTTGGAGGCCAATAGCGAGATGAGCTTTGCGCAGAACGAAATTTTTGGCCCAATTGCGCCCGTTTTTAGATTTAAAACGGAAGCTGAAGCGATTCAGATGGCCAATGATACCATCTATGGATTGGCAAGTTATTTCTATACCAATGACTTAAACCGCTCGTGGCGGGTAAGAGAGCAATTGGAATACGGGATTGTTGGAATTAATGAGGCCTTAATCTCGGCCGAGGTGGTTCCCTTTGGGGGAATCAAATATTCTGGGCAAGGTCGAGAAGGTTCCAAATATGGACTAGACAGCTATATAGACATTAAATATGTATGTATAGGTCATGTTCAATAATTTGGAACCCTGACTATGCTGATCAGATTCAGGATAAGCCTTTAGTTTGCTTATGCTGGATCTGTTGTTTTTAATACGTTTCTGTATGGGTAAGAGAAGAAGATATGTCTTCTAGCAAAACGACCTGGTGAGTCTGCATTGATAAATTTCACATATTCATTTTTTGGTACACCAAAGTACTCATACTTACTACCGTCAAGGAATGTAATAACTAAAACCTGTGATTTCCATTCAAAATCTTGAACAGCAGAGTTTGCAATTGTATTTTGGTAGATAGGTAGTTGTTGCTCGATTACTTCAGGACAAATACTCAATAAGAAATTGTATGCTTCAATCATCTCAGTGCTCTTTGTCTCTGCAGCTAACCTTCCTTCTTCGTCATTGACAAATTTATCCGGATGGCATTCCTTCATAATTGTACGGTAGGTCGATTTTAATGTTTTGAGATCGACTGTCTTGTCAACATTCAAAAGCTTACGGTAGTCTGCTATTTTTTTCATGGCGACAAAGGTAGGCATTCCAAAGCATAATCCATTATTTTCCTTTTATCTAGCGGATTTTTTTGTCATTATTTCTACAAATAGCTCTTCGACTTTTAAGCGAGCCCAGGGCGTTTTACGCAGAAATGTAAGCGAAGACTTTAGGCTTGGGTTTTCATTAAAGCATTTTATGGGTATTTTACGTCCTAAGGTCTCCCAACCATCATAATAGCCTACCAAAAATTCAATGATAGCATCTAAGCGCATGCCGTGAAGTGGATTGTTGATTTGATCTTGTTGCATCAGGTAAAAGTAGTCAAAATTCAGCTAAGCTGAAACAGATGCGGCTATTTTGACTGGTCCTTGCTGTACTACTGCGGGCTCTTCTTTAAAAATGCATATTTGCTGCGAAAGTAAACTGCTTGCCATTATAGCCAGGAACAACGGCGTAATTGCTTTTCGGCTGGGCTAGCTTATGATCAGTCAATGCAAGGACCCAGTAAGCAATTTTGGTGCTCAGGATGCCGATGCCTGCACCCATGGCTACATCGGAAAGCCAATGTTTGTCATTGTACATCCTGAAAAATCCGGTTCCAGCAGCAACGCCATAGCCTGCGATACCATACCAGATCGATTTATCCTTATATTCTTGCCAGATTAGTTCGGCTCCTACAAATGCGGTGGCGGTATGACCGGAGGGAAAGGAATTATTTTTGGAGTTATCTGGTCGCCAGACGGGGCTTGTATTTTTAATAATATTAATGCTGGTAGCCATAATGGCATTGGAAAGGGCCGCTGTAAATAGCCTTTGCTTAAGGTTATGCTTGGCTTTGATGCCGATAGCATCTAAGGCAAATATACTGATGGTGCCGGCATATTGACTAAAATCATCTATGCTTATCTTGCGGTCAATGTTCTGCTGCAGTTGATCCCTAATGCCTTGATTGGTATTCAAAAGGTAGTGGCTTTCTAGTGAAATAATGCCATAGCTGAGCAATACGGATGGTGCTATAATTTCTTTAAAAGGTGTTTTTTTCAATAAAGATGTTTGCGCGGCATCTAAAGCAGTATGTAAACTGTCTGGACTAGCCTGTAGCTGTTGTGTAGCGCAAAGAACACAGGCCTCAAAGAAGATAGCCTTGGATCTATGGATTAAACTTTTTAGTTTCATAGGAATACAAGATGTAAATCGAGTTGAATCTAAAAAAAAATCCTTTTTATCGCTGGATTTTATTAAAATTTAACAAGATGTTAAATGTATATAAATGAATAGTTTAGTCATTTAAGCGAAAGTTTGGTTTAGTCGGTGTGATAGCCGGCATTATGCCAGGTGCTTACAGTATTGGGAACGCTTACTTTGCTTTCTTGTATTGCACCTCAATGGCAGGATTTAGGCTGATAAGTTCAGCGATAAATGCGGCTTTATCTTTTGGAGATACCAATACGGACTCGAAGCGACTTAAAAAGATTTCGAGTCTGTCCAAAGATAGGGCAGGTGAACTAATCAGATCATTGGTCTCTTTTATTTTTGTGATGTTTGTTATGACAATCTTTTGGTTGTGTAGAAAGCTAGATTTAATCGTCAATATGCCGGCATCGATTTGATAGTAAGTGCCTATCAGGATGGGGAGGAAGAATGCAGCGAGTAGCACTACGTACAGTAAGGCATAGGCTATAGAATTGGAAAATATAAGTACACTTGGGCCAAATGTACAGGCGGCTATAAGGATTAAAAGCCAGTTGTCAATCTTGGATTTATACATAGGGTATTTGTTGTAAGGAACTGATTGTGCTAAGCATCAGCGGTTCAATAATAGTAAAAATATCTTAAAACTTGCTTTGCGCATGCATAATTGTGCGCGACTAGCGCTTGGCGAACCTTATTCTTGAGGATGGGGCACTATTATTGATCTTGTATTGTGGTATAGCTAGTTTGCTATACTGTGCGTGTATTGCAGCTTGTTATTTTGGCTGCTAGATGACTATTGTATGCAAACTAATGAATATATTTACTTTTAAATTAAATGACAAATAAAATGCAAGACCTCAAACTAGCGGTGTTGATTGATGCTGACAATGTACCTTATGCTAATGTTAAAGCGATGTTAGAGGAGATATCTAAAAGCGGCGTACCTACGGTTAAGCGAATCTACGGCGATTGGACGAAGCCCCATCTCTCAGGATGGAAAAATGTTCTCCTTGAAAATGCAATCACCCCCATACAACAATATAGTTATACGACTGGCAAAAATGCCTCCGATAGTGCCTTAATCATAGATGCTATGGATGTCTTA
>JASLCA010000017.1 GCA_030146225.1 Sphingobacterium sp.
TCACGATAATGAAATTTTGTTCTGTAAATATTGATTCCTAACCAAATATATAGTATTTTTCGGAGAATAGCGAGCTTTTAAGCCTATTACACTTTTATAACCCTGTAAAAAGCAACAAAATTATGAACCTTACAAGACTACTCTTTATTTTGCTTTGTATACCCGTATTGAGCTTTGGTCAAGGAGCCAAAAAACTACCAGCTATCAATGCTATACATGCTTACAACAATAGCAGCCAGCTGCTAAATACTTCCTTGCCAAGCAAGGGCAAGCTTATGCTTATCTTCTATGATCCTGGTTGTGGCCATTGTCAGGAGTTGGGGGCAAATATTGCCAAGCAGGTGGATCGTCTCAGCAAGACCTCGATATACTTTATCTGTATGAATGATCAGGAGTATGTGGATAGCTATATAAATATGTATGCTAAAGGCTTGCGCGGCAAGAAAAACATCTCCTTCTGGAAGGATCCTGGGGTAGAGTTTATCGAGAAGTTTCAGCCTAAAAACTACCCAGCTACCTACATCTACGATGCAGGCAGCAAAAGCCTAGTGCAGGACTTTCAAGGGGAGCCGGATGTGAAGAAGATGCTATCTTTCCTCAATTAGTTTTTGCTCTCCATTAGTTTCTCTAATATCCCTACGCTAAGCTCATCTACGCTTATGGCTGTGTTGGATAGTACGACGATTGCCGTTTTAGTGTCTGGAGCAACTCCGATAAAGGAACGGCTGCCTCCAGTGCCTCCATTGTGCCAAAAGTAGATGCCTTGGTCCACCATATTCATATGCCAGCCCAAGCCAACATCACTGTTGCTGGGGGTGGAGATGCTGTATTCGCGGGTTAAAGCCATAGCATGCTGAAGGCTGGTTTGCGGCATCTTCAACTGCTCTACAGCAAATAGCATCATATCATGTAAGCTAGATTTTATTCCTCCCGCTGCTAGCATGGCTTGAAAATTCCAAGCGGTGGTTTCTACGCCTTGATCATTGTAGACAGGGATAAACAAGGGGTTTTGGGCAGTCGGCTTGTCTGTGCTGCTAGTCATCTGCAAGGGTGTAAAGATGATTTCTTTCAGGTATGTTGCGTAAGGCTTCTTGCTTATTGTTGCAATTAATTCACCCAATAGGCCTGCTCCAAGATTGCTGTACTCGTAGCTTTCCCCTGCTGGACGTTTCGCCTTATATCCTTTTAAATATGCATACAAGGCTTTGCGATCGTAGTTTGCGTAAGGATCTTTTGGGTTAAAGCCTGCAACTTTGTCCCAGTTTTCAGGAAGCCGTGGTAAGCCGGAGCTATGATTTGCTAATTGTTTAAAGGTGATCTTTTGTAAGTCGGGGTTGCTAGCCAATGAGTCAGGCAAAAATTTGCTGATCGGGTCCTCTAACTTCAGTATATTCTTGTTGACTAAGTCTGCTAATAAGATCGAGGTAAAGACTTTACTAATAGATCCTATCTCGTAGATTGTAGCATCGCTGGCTAAGCTTGAGCCTCCCTTATGCGTGCTCCCGTAAAAATAAGATTGGTATTTGTTGTTGTGAAATACGCCTATTGCTAAGGAATTTGTAAGGGGATTTTTGCTATAGATCTTGGCTAGGGAATCTACCACAAAATCCGTTGGGCTTAACCTTTCAACCTCGCTGAGCACCACCTTTTCCACGACAGGGCTTGCGACAGGCTTTTTGCCTGGAGCGAAGAGTATGCCTTCAAAGTTGTATGCGGGATTTACAGTTAGCTGTAATTGTATAAAGCTGCTTGGGAACTCAAGCAGGTAAGTTCCAGTTTCCTGCTTAAAGTCAAGCAATTCAACATTCTTAATCTTTCCTAATTGATAGAGGTTGTTAATAATAAAGCCAAACTTGTCTGCACTTACTTCTTGTTTAAAACTTTCTGCGGCTAGATTATAGATAGAGTCTGTCATCTGGGTATTGATGAAAAACTCTATCTTATTAAGAACTGCTCTATTGGTCAATTCTGCTTTGCTTTGACCAAATACGACGCAGAAGGGAAATACAAATAATGCTATGGTAAGAATACGCTTCATAGCAACAAAATTACAAAAATTGTTTACAAGCCAATGATTTGTTTTAATCTTGCATAGCCTGATTTGCTTATGTTTACCTTTTCACCATTTAATAAAGTGGCTATATAGCTTTCTTTTTCGAGGGGTTCAATCTTTGCAAGTTGGTCCACGCGTGCAATAAAGGAGCGATGTACCCTTACAAATTGTTTTGGATCGAGTTGCTTTTCGAAGGAGCTCATGGTTTTGTTTTTCAGGAATACGCCGTCTTTGGTGTGAATCTTGACATAGTCATCGTAGGCCTCCAAGAAGATTACCTGCTGGACTGGGATAATCTTTATCTGTGAACCATTTTTTACCACAATCCGTTCTAAGGACTCTTCCTCCGTGATGGCGGCTATCTTTTCTACGGTCTGCTGCTTGTCTTGATTGGCAAAGGCATTTCTAAATTTAGCTAATCCTTGTTCAAATCTATCCTGACTTATGGGCTTGAGCATATAGTCTATTGCACTCTTTTCAAAGGCTTTAATGGCATATTCATCAAAGGCGGTGGTAAAGATAATGTTTGGGACCTCATCCAAGATTTCTAGCATCTCAAAGCCTGTAAGCTTGGGCATCTGTATATCTAGAAATACCAAGTCTGGCTGATGCTGTTGTATCGCTTTTGCTCCTTCAAAGCCATCTCCACATTCGGCTACAATCTGGATGTCATCATATTTCTGTAGATATTCTATGATAATTAGACGAGCTAATGGCTCATCGTCAATAATGATGGTCTTAATCATACTGCGGGATTTTTAGCGTTGAAGTAAATATATTGTTATGAATAGAGGTGTCTAGTAAGTCGGTACGCCCATACAACAGGAATAGCCGGCGCTGTATGCTGGAAAGCCCAAAGCCTGTACCTTTGCGCGAATCAAACTGATCGTTGTCAAAGGGGTTGGTTATGCTAATGTAGAGCATGTAATTTTCTAAGTGTATGTCCACGGTAATCTCTACATTGCCAATTACATTGTAAAGGCCATACTTTATGGCATTTTCCAACAAGGGTTGGATAATCATGGATGGCACCTTTGCCTGCTTGGCTTCTTCTTGTAAGGTAAAGGTGGTGGTTAGCCGATGTCCAAAGCGTACCTTTTCTATATCTAAATACAGGGTTAGATGTGTGATTTCATCAGTCAAAGGAATTAATTGCTTATCATCCTTTCGCATGGTGCCGCGCAAAAAATCCGAAAGCTGAAAGGTCATCTTGCGGGCCTCATCGGGCTTCATGCCGATTAAGGCAATAATGGAGTTAAGGCTGTTAAACAAGAAGTGTGGCTGCAATTGCTGCCTTAGGTTGTAGAGCTCCGCATCTCGAAGTATACGCTCGGATTCTTCTTTTCGTTTCTTGTTTTCTTGATACTCTTCTTGAATATTCCAGAAGATGTTTATAATAATAACACATAGCAGTAGCAGGAAGTTGATAATAAAGCGGTAGGGAAGTACCTCAAAAAAATGCGTTAAGGAAACCTTCTCAAAAAACTGATTTAAGAAGAAGAGCGTCAGCCCTAAGCTGACCAATGTCAAGATCAGGCAGATGCTGGTAATCTTCATGTACTGATTCTTCCGCGGAAGATAGTATTGTAAGGTGCTGTATATTAAATAACAACAAATCGTAATCGAGAGCGCGCCAATTATTGGCTCATAAGGAGTTACAGGATTGGGACGACTATCCCACCATAATAAGAAATAGGATACCAAGAAGTACAGTATACAGATAGACCATGAACTAACATGGATTAATCGATTTTTTGAGCTGGATTTAAATATCATCGAAGCTTAACTGTTTTTTATGGTAATATTTCCTAAGATGGATGTGCCAGTGATGTACAGGCATTTGTTCTGATCAACAGCATGCGTCAGGATAATGCGACGATCATCATTTTCGCCCAAAATTGTGGAGACTGAGGTCGCAATTACCCAGTGTGGAGGCACAATAATTTTGGTGCTGCCAAACAATTGAAAGACATCCAATGCTACTGGCTGTTTTAAATCAGCTTGGAGCAGGTTGATCTCGGTACTTCCAAATACATTGGTCAAGGTTCCGCCCAAGAAGTTCTTAGAGAAGATATTTTTCTTGGCATTGCCAAAGATGGAGTCTATCTTAATGTAGTTCTCTCCAGGATTGGAAAAGCCTCCTTGGTAGGCCGTATGCTGTTGCCCATATGGGTTTTGTGCCTGCTCTTGATGGGCTGATGGGCTTGCTTGTTCTGCCTCTATACTTGGGGTATGCACACGCTTGTCCCAGTCAAAGTCATTAGGACTTGGCTCTGGCGTCTCAGGGGTTGTCGGCGGCGGAATAGGTGGATAAGTTTGATTCCGATTGCGCATAATCAGGTAAACCCCTATTGCGATAGCTATTAATGGGATGATAACCTTGCCCACGGAGATATACATAAAATTCTTTAAGAGAAAGATGCCTCCAATGGCTATTAGGATAAGTGCTGATTTTTTCTCAAATCTAGAGTTGACACCAATGACAAGACCGATGATAATAAGAATCATCTCCCAGCCGAAGATCCATCTCGGAAACCACAGTCCTAAGTTTAGGTTTTTGAGTAATAAGGCTAACCCTAAAAATACGATAATCGTTCCAACGATGTTCGCACTTTTATTATTTTTAGGCGGCATTATAGGTGGCTGAGTATTAAATTCCTTTTCCATGCTATGTGTTGTTTGATGTTGAATTCAAAAGTAATGGATTACTTTCTATTCAATAAGCCAAAATAGGTAATCCGATGCATTTATTCGGTGAATGACCTGATTATTTCGGCGAAATAATTAAGCCTAGTGCAGAACTCCCCTATCTTTTATGTAATCTCCTTATTACATAGGTAGATAAATGTTGTTTTTTTTTAATATAATTTGGTTGTTTGCAAGTATTTATTATATATTTATAACTGAAAAGAAGATTAAAACTTAAATACTTAACAATACCCATGGGAGATTTTGAAAACAAAGAGCGTGAGGAAGTATTTTCAAAAAAGGTGAGAGCGGGAAAACGTACTTATTTTTTTGATGTAAAAGCAACTCGTTCTAACGACTACTATGTTACCATCACTGAAAGCAAAAAACGTTTTGAAGATGGCCAATTTATCAAACATAAAATTTTCTTGTACAAAGAGGATTTTGAAAAGTTTGCTGAAGGATTGTCAGATGTTGTGGCTTATATCAAAGGTAACCAAGAGGTTGTTGAGAAGCGCTATGAACCAAATAGTGATGAGACTACATATGACAATGATCCGTATGCAGCTCCAAAGGATAATTTTACCTTTTAAGCTATTGCTACGTTAAAATATGATAAGCCACTTTTTAAGTGGCTTTTTTATTTCCCACTGCCCGCTATACACTTTTTGCGAGCTACCTAAGCGCTTTTGGCTTGCCTTGTAATTCCTGATTTGCAAGGGTTTGTTTCTTAATCTGCTTATAGTAAATATGTTACATATATACTGTGGCAAAATGCGCGAATATTACTATTTTCGTGAAATACAATATTCCATTATGCATAAGAAAATAACAAGTTCACTTCTGGGGATTCTGTTTATTACGGCTGTACATGGCCAGCAGAAAGAGTTGAGCTTCTCCCAAGCTTGGGGAATGGAGCTTTCGGTAACCCAGGCGATTAATCATTACAAAGGCTGGGCAGATGCACAACATTATATTATGCATGATGTGCAGGATCGTCAGGATTATAAAGTCGATGTAAAGACTGGTGCGCGTAGCTTGTATAGCCCTGCTCCAGCAAGTGATGTCCTGGTCTTTGTTAAGGATAAGGATATTTATATCCGCTATGGCAAAGAGGAGGCAAGACAACTAACGAAGTCTCCGGATGTAGAAGAACAAAACCCAAGCTTATCTCCCGATGGTAAGCATGTCGCATTTACACGTAAAAGTGATTTGTATAGCCTGCGTATTGCCGATGGGGCAGAGGTTCGCTATACGAATGATGGTACCGATGTTATCTACAATGGTTGGTCATCATGGGTATATTATGAAGAGATTTTAGGGCGTGCG
>JASLCA010000210.1 GCA_030146225.1 Sphingobacterium sp.
AAGGCCATCGGCATGGTGCCTGTACTTGTGAAAAATGAACATCCAGGCTACTTCTTAAATAGCTTGACGGTACCTTTCTATACGGCAGCTATGAGCCTTTTAGTAGATAATATAGGGGATGTGGAAAGCATTGACAAAACCTGGGTTATCGGCACTGGTGCCCCCTATGGTCCCTTTGCCCGACTCGATGTTATAGGCCTTACAACGGCCTACAATATTTTATTGTTGGAGGCCAGGGCGAACAAGGATGCTGAAAGACTAGCAAATTATATTAAAGAAAATTATATAGACAAGGGGAAACTCGGCGTCGCTACAGGAGAAGGATTTTATAAATATCCCAATCCTGCATACCGCCAGCCCGACTTTTTAAAATAATCATTCAATCCCAATTTTCAAGTTAGGGCTGGCCAAGTAAGGTCGGCCCTTTTTGATGGCGATCGCTACGATGGTTGCCTTTCTGATGATTGCCTTTTTGATGGTTGTCTTTCTGATCTTTAACAGTAGAGACCTGACTAGGGCCTGTACAGCTCAGCGGACAAAACCTTCCGCCTAATCCACTTTGAAATATTCCTTGTATAGGCTAACCTTATAGTCATATACGGGCCGAGTAGAATCGCTGCCATAATATGGGCTCTGCTTATAGGCGGCCGTCTGCGACAGGGCAATATTAGCTGCCCCCGAAGGGGATGGAAGAATATAGACTGTTACTGAACGACCAAAGATGCTAGGGGCCAACTCAACTTGCCGTGCTTCCCTAATTTCTTTTGTAATCTTAAGGCCTAAGATTTCTTCATAAAAAAGCTTGAAGGAATTATTCTTTCCAAAGCCAGAGGTGCAATAAATTCGGGTAATCGCACTAGCCCTTATCTGTTGTATTAACGGCATGTTTAGGCTGATAACCTCAAGATCAATATCCAAGGAACTATTCTTCTTACGCCTACAACTCAGAATGCTATCACTAATCGCAATGCGCCGCTTTGCTAAAAACTGAATAATATCCCGTAAGCTATAGTTCGCAGGAAGCTCTGCTGGAAAGGCATCATGCAAAAGATTCCATAGGCTATTGCGATTGCCGTAAAAGAAAGCTGTCTTAAAGTCTGCGACAAAATGGGGATGTATCGTCCCTAAGATCAGGAGTTCGTCGCTTGCCTTTATCGGGTAAACATCTAGGTACTGATGCGTGGTGATCAATGTCGATTTCTGCTTTGCTGTATCCGCTTGTTTTTCATGCCTGATTGCCATCGTACTACCTTTAGGAATAACCACTAAGATACAAAACTCCCAGCGAATAGCGCAGCTATGCACTAACCTAGTCAGCTCCCGCCCCTAGATTAATGCCTTAAAAACTGCCTAGGTATTAATAGTCCAATGCGGCTAGATGCGCCATATACTCTTTTTCATAAGCAGCAATCCTTTCTACGCTGGCTTCCTTTATAATATCATGAAAGTCGAAGCTTTTCAACTTGTCTATTCCTAAAAACTTATGAGCCGTATGCAAGCCCAGCAGCACATCATCCGGAGTCTTGCCATAGAATAGCTCACCTGCTTCCGTAAATGCTTCCAAGGGCGCATTCCATGTGGTCGTGACCATATACTTACGGCCTTGTAAGATGCCCCCTGTTCCATAGCCCAACTTGGGATTAGCCCGCTTGCGACTCCGACCATCACTTGTATAGAGCACCCCTCTTCCCGTTTCAAAAACCATATCGAGATACTCCTTTAGCTTATAAGGTACCTGAAACCACCATATCGGGCTATGGTAGATAATCACATCTGCCCATAGAATACGTTGTATTTCATCTGCTACACTATAGTCTGTATTGATATCCGTGATCTTCACTTCATCGCCCCTACTTTCAAAGTAGCTTTTAGACCAGCCTGTAATTGTCGCGTTCAAGCGCCCTTTAGATTCTCCAAAAATTTGGCCGCCATTAATTATTAATATCTTTTTCATAGTATTCATTTTCCTAGATGAACTACAAAAGTAAAGTGTCGCATTTGATAATTATAATAGTATAAATTGTATATTTGTATCATAATAATGATATATAAAGCATGGTAAACTTAGAATGGTTCAGAACTTTTATAGCTATCTATGAAACAGGCTCCTTAACTGCTGCGGCAAACCTCCTCTATATTTCACAACCAGGTGTTAGCTTACACCTCAATTCCTTGGAAGCACATATAGGCTACAAGCTGTTTGATAGAGGCACCAGAAAGATGCTCGCCACCGAACGCGGGCAGATACTTTACAACTCGATTGTGGACCCTGTAAAAAAACTAACGCAAGCGGAAAAGCACTTTCAGCGTAATTCCGGCTGTACACGCAGCAGCGTAAGTATTGGTATGTGCCTAGAAAGGTTTGAGTCGGTACTCGAACCGCATATTAGTGCACTTCCATTTGACCTTATCTCGAAGTTTGGAGAATATCCTGAGATGTTAGCCGATTTGGATAAGGGGCTACTGGACCTTGTAGTTTCGCCACAAAAGGATGATAGCTTCAACCTTAGTTATACTGCATTCTCGTCGGAGAAATTAATATTGGTTGCGGGGAGTAAAAGTGATACAGCAGAACTGGAAGATCTACTGGAGCGCAAAGACTGGGCTGCCAGCGAGCAGTTGCTCAGCAATCAAATCTGGTTTGGTACTGCTGGCGACATGGAGCATTTGCGTAACTTTTGGTTGCATAATTTTAAGAAACGCCCAGATTTTAAGCCCAACTTTATCGTACCCAACTTAACCTCCATTGTACGCTGTATATCGGGCAGAGCTGGATTTGCGGTTATTCCAAGTTTTTTAGGTGAAAAAGACCTGGCCACCCGCAACATTAAGTTAGTTTGGGATGGGGTCACCACCTTTGAGAATAGTCTGTATTTTGTGCAGCGCAACAAGACAATTTACAGCGAGGAAATAGCGCTCTTGCAACAGATTATCCAAATGGCAACTACGGATTAAGCATTGCTAGAGCCTAGGCTAGGACATATAGCTTAGCAGATCCTAGCAGCAAGCAGGCTGTAGTATGCGCGAAGACAGCAATTGCAATAGGCGAGTTCGAAATTAAAAAATTGAACTTCAAGAAAAAGCAAAAGGGACTAAACAATATGCTTAATCCCTTTTGTATATAGCTTTACTTGTGCACTAGCCCAAGAATGATCTTTCCAGTTCTAAAGGCACAATATATTGCCCGTCTTTATAAACGCGCATATTACCACCCGAAACCTCATCGATCAACATGATTTCGCCCGTAGTTTTATCTCTTCCAAACTCCAACTTGATGTCGTAAAGCTCAAGATTCTTTGTAGCTAACTCTGCTTTAATGGCAGCACAAATAGTTTTTGTCAAACTTTTGATGGTTTGATAATCTGTATTTGACAAAAGGCCTAACATAGACAAGGTATCTTCCGAAATGGTTGGATCCCCACGCTCATCATCCTTAATTGTCACTTCTACCAAAGCATCTAAGGGCTGCCCCTCTTCGCAGTAGGCACCGTATCTTCTTAGGAAACTTCCAACAGCACGGTATCTACAGATTACTTCTAAGCCCTTTCCAAACATCTCGGCAGTCTTCACCACCATGCTGACATCTTCAATATCGGCAGAAACATAATGCGTATGCACACCTTGCGCTTGCAACAATTCAAAGAAATGCTTAGTCATCTTTAAGCCTGACTTGCCCGCCCCATCAATCGTTAAGCCAACGG
>JASLCA010000054.1 GCA_030146225.1 Sphingobacterium sp.
CTTACCAGGTTAGCCAATTTCATAGCTAATATTAGGTGCAAAAACCAAATACTCATTACTTACGTAGTACGGAATATTCAAGCGAGAAGGCGTAGGAGCAGGCGCTTGATAGGTATACAAGCCATCGCTCAACTTCTCATAGAAATACGCGATAATCGGATACTTCTTATTGGGATCAAAGTTTTCAGGCTTATACAGGATACCCTCGGCGGCAAAGCCAGCAGGCGTAGTCCACTGAACCAATTCAGCCGTCCCCCAATTGTAGTCCGCCTGTTGCGGATTAATATCCGTTAAGCGCTCTTCCTTCTTAAAATTATCCGTAAGGTATAAATCTGGAGAAGACTGATAGTTTTCCTTGGTATAAACAATAGTTTTTAGATCATCAGACGCATTAAAGGCTTTAAAAGTGAAGGCTTCCGAAAGGATTTCATCCGGTTTTTTACTTTTCGTGGTATTTACACTAAAAATACCATTGTATTTCGTGCTTTCGTTAAGTCCAGTAAGGAAAATATTTCCCTTTTCAGGAATTAAGACAGTTTTATAACGGGGATTATCATTTTTTAATAAAGAGACATAGCGATACACCGTTTTAGTTGCGCGGCCATCCCCATTTGTCAATACTTTTTTATCCTTCCCATTTAAGCCAAACATCCAGATATCATAGCGGTCATAGATGTAAACATGGTTGCCATCTGTCGACCAACCCATAATTCCATAAGGGCTAGCCAAGGTAGGGGAGTCATTCTCTTCATCCACAAAGCTTACAGGCAGCCCATCATTGAGCGCAGTAGATTTACCCGAGGCAATATGATAACTCTGCCAATTGGCCAATTCCCTGTCAAAGAAGATTACATAATCTCCATTTGGCGAAAGCATAGCCTGACCATTAAAACCCTTCTTAAGCTCCTTCTTCTTACCATTCACCGTAGAGACAAGGTATACATCCGTAGGCGTTGAGCCTTCCCATTGCGATTGAACCCGATTCCCAAAGTCAGTAGTCGCCAGCATCCATTCATTGTTGGCTGCATCCGTAATATTAAATCTATTAAAGGTATCATCCAGCAAAGGCAAAACTTGAGCAGCCCGACTTGGATAGATAACCGCAGGATAGTTTCTGCTTTGATCCCGCTTAAGATTAGCCAGTTGTTGAGGCTGCAAGTAATCCTCCTGCCAATGCCAGATATCTACCTGCGCATTTTCAAAGTCAACCAGAGCCGTATCCCGTACAGCAGGAATAGGCGCTAAGCCAAAGAATAGCTTCTGTCCATCCGCACTAAAGTTCAAACGAGCATCCCCACTAATATACCATTGTTGCGGAACCCCAGCAGAGCTTTGCTGCGCCAAAATACGAGCCGAATCCAGCTGCGCATGGTAGTAGTAAAGCTTATAATCTTTAAGCAGTGCTTTCTCAGGCGATTTATCCGCTAAAAAGCTAAGTTGAGCCCCCTGATCATCAAAGGTGAACTCCTTATAGGTACCCTTGCCATTGCTAATCTTCTTAAGTTGCTTGCTCGCCAGGGTATACAGGTAAAGACCATGATCATTCGCAAGGCTATCCTTAGCCTCTCCCTTTTTTGTAAAGGCCAAAACCTCTTCTGTAGGACTCCAGAAATACTGATCCACCTTCGGGAAGTTTAAGGTATCGCCCGTAGCCAAGTCCCTAAGGACCAAAACAGCCTGCTGCTTCGGCTTGCTCTTCTTGCTGCTATCGCTGCTCTCAAGCTTTATATCTTGATCTATAAGATACGCGATAAAAGCATTCTTTTGCTGAGCAATCTTATAGGATTTAACCGCTGCAATCTTGAGCTCCTCATTCCGCGCATTGTTTCGGATAAACAAAGAATCCTTCGGCATATCATCCGCTTTTTTCTTCTTAATCTTAGCCTGTCTAGTCTCCTGATAAGTAGGCTTAATCGTGCCCACAAAGAAAGCCTCGTCCTTACTCAAGTTAACATTGCTAGCTCTAGGCACTGAAAAGAGCAGTTGATTGTCCTTTCCTTTAACCTCAAACAAGGCGTCCCCCTCTTGCGGTACAATATAATAACTAATAAAGCGCCCAGACTTGCTGACTTCGGCATTATTTATGCTCTTCCATCCATCGTATACCGAATGGTCAATTGGTTTCTTTTGCCCATAGCTAGCACCAATAGCTAGAAAAGATATGCCAAGGGCAATGTTTTTAATATACATAGCGTGAAAATTTCTTGTAATGATCCGTAAAATATATAAAAATGCCTAGATTGACATTAGTGTTTTAAGAATTTTACATGTTTTAAATTTAATAAAGATAGATATGAGATTGAAGAGTAGTATTATCATCGCCTTAATAGCTGGCCTAGCCCTCGTAATATTCGGGTTAGTCTTAGCCAATGCCTATAAGTTCAAGTATAAAGTCAACAACGCCATCAATGTGACAGGCAATGCCAAGAAAGACTTTGATGCCGATATCGTAAAATGGTCTGCCTCCTACAACCGCAAGTCAATGGACTTAAGTCAAGCCTCCGAGCAGCTTAAGCAAGATCGCGAATTGGTCAAGCAGTTTTTAGTTAAACAAGGCTTAAATCCAAAAGAAATACTATTTGACGCGGTCAATATCAACCGGGAGTTTTCCTATCATTCAGACGGCAGTGGGAATAGCTACAATACCTTCACCGGCTATAGCCTATCTCAAAATGTCAGCATAGAATCCAAAGAACTGGACAAGGTAGACAATGCCTCGCGAGAAATATCCACCTTAATATCCCAAGGCTTAGAATTAAGTTCTAACTCTCCAAACTACTATTACTCCAAGTTAGAAGACTTGAAATTAGAACTCATCTCCCAAGCCTCAGGCAATGCCAAGCAGCGTGCAGGGAATATTGCGCAAGAGGCAGGATCCTCGTTAGGCGCTTTACTAAAGGCTGATTTGGGCATCTTCCAGATTACAGGCCAGAATGACAACGAAGAGTATTCTTATGGCGGAGCATTTAACACTAGCGCGCGCAGCAAAACCGCGAATATCACCGTAAAGGCGAGTTATGCTGCCAATTAAGATTTAAAGCTATGCAGGAGCATGCCGAGAATAATCACAGCCATCCCAATTAAGGATAGGCTGCTCGGGAAAAGGCTATGCAGTATAAGTACCTCTCCGAATAGCGTAAAGATGACTTCCGTAGATTGCGTTGCTTCCACAGCAGCCAAGCTCTTTTCATCTTTACGCACCATTTCGGTAGCCTTAAAGAACAGAAAAGTAGCAATCACCCCAGAGAAAAGCGCAACAATAAAAGTTTGCGTCACTAAAGAAGTGCTAGGAGCAGGGTGATTAAGCCCAGCATACACACTGAGCACAAGCCAAAAAGGAAGGCTCGCGAGGGTCATCCCAAAAAGGCGCTGTAGGGTGCTGAGCTTGCCAGCGGTGAGTTGCATCATCTTCCGATTGCCCAGCGGATAGGCAAATGCTGCCAAGAGCACAGGGATCGTACTACTCAGAAATAAAGGCCAAGAAAGATGCTGCGCTTCCGGAATCTGTAGCAGAATAACCCCCGCAATAATTATTAACGAAAAAAACCATGTCTTAGCCGAAATAGCCTGCGCATGCTGCTGTAGAAAAGGTGCCAAGCAGATGCCGGCAATAATGGTCAGCTGCCAAGTTCCCGCCACAAGCCAAGCCGGCGCAAAGGAGGCGGCATAAGTAAGCCCAGCATAAAAAATCCCAAAGCCAATACTACTCCATAAGAGCCAAGCCCCCAGGTTTTTCCGCATAACCGTGAAAAGCTCCCTTAATTGTCCCCGACCAAGCAAAAGCGGAAAGAGGAGGAGTACCATCCAATAATACCTAAAGGCAGCAGCCCAAATCCAAGAACCACCCGCAGTGGACATGGCCCGATTCAGCACAAAAGTAACCGCAAAAAACAAGGCGGATACAATTCCCAGAAAGATAGCTTTACGCGTATTATTCATGCTTATAGTAGATAAAAAGGCTTAGAGAAGCCCTTTGGATTCTTCCATTTCATAGACCGAATCGATTTTCCAATTCGCCTTGTCCTTGGCCGCCTTAACAGCCAATTGATCACAGCGCTCATTTAGCGGATGTCCGGCATGCCCCTTAACCCAGACCAGCTTCACATCATGATGCTTGTAAAGGTTCATCAGGCGAAGCCAAAGATCCTTGTTTTTCTTCCCTTGAAAGCCTTTTTTCATCCAGCCAAAGACCCATTTTTTGTCAATAGAGTCAATCACATACTTAGAATCAGAAAAGACCGTTACCTTTTGGTTAATATTTTTCAAAGCCTCCAAGCCCACAATTACAGCCAGCAATTCCATCCGGTTATTGGTGGTTTTTCGAAAACCACCCAAAAACTCCTTTTCGATGAGCTTGCCCTGAAATACAGGATTGTCCCCCTGATAAACTGTTCGTAATATAGTCCCATAGCCACCAGGGCCAGGGTTGCCACTAGAAGCCCCGTCTGTATAAAGTTCAATCATCGATCCAAAAGTACAGAATATACTGATATAACATAATTTAAATGTAGCAGATTTTTGACCAAAAGAGGCTTGTTGTTTTCTAAATATATCCCTATCTTGAAAAAAGATTAATCGATTTAGTTAAATTATGAATTTTAAGAAAAACTTAGGCCTTACAGCGATAGCCTCGCTTATAGGCATAGCATCCATTGCGCAAGAAAAGGCTGTAAATGACCCCATTCACACCAAAAAGATGGAATGGTTTGATGAGGCTAAGCTGGGTATATTTATTCATTGGGGTATCTATTCCGTAAATGGCATTTCGGAGTCTTGGGCCTTCTTTAATAATTACATCAACCATGAAAACTACATGCAGCAATTGGGAGGCTTTACAGCGGCCAATTACAAGCCTGCCGAATGGGTAAAGCTTATCCAAGAGGCTGGCGCAAAGTATGCGGTAATTACAGCAAAACATCATGATGGGGTTTCGCTCTGGGCCACCGAAGCTCCCGGAGCAACAAGTACCCTACAGCATAGTGCCGCAAAGCAGGATGTACTAAGTCCATTTGTACAGGAGCTAAAGAAGTCCGGACTAAAGACGGGCATCTACTACTCCCTGCCCGATTGGAGCCATCCCAATTACGATGTAAAGACCCGCACCCAAAAACGCTACACATTAGCAGATCAGCCCGAGAGTTGGAATAAATACCTAGACTATTACCAGCAGCAGCTCACCGAAATATCCAAAAGCTATAGTCCTGACCTAATCTGGTTTGACGGAGATTGGGAGCATAGTTCTGCCGAGTGGCAAGCCCCTCAAACCCTCAGCCTATTGCGCAAGTACAATCCCAATATTATTATCAATTCACGCCTGAACGACCACGGAGATTATGAGACCCCAGAACAGGGCGTTCCAGTGGTTAAGCCCGCAAGTCGGTATTGGGAGCTTTGTTATACCATGAATGATTCATGGGGGTATCAGCCTTTCGACAAGCACTACAAAACCCCCAATATGATCGTGCGAACCTTAGTAGACTGCATAGCAATGGGCGGCAACCTGCTCCTAGATATTGGCCCCAAGGCCGATGGCACAATCCCCGCAGAGCAACTCGCCATCCTCCAGGAGTTAAAGCGCTGGACGGGCAAGCATAGTGAAGCGATCTATGGTACGCGGGCAGGGCTTGACCGGTATTTTGGTCTACATAAGACGGCTTTATCCAAGGATGGCAAGACTTTGTTTGTTTATTTAGATAAACTAACCGAGAGCCTCCGTTTAACAAACCTAAGTGTTGCCCCCAAAAACGTACGCTTAGTTGGGGCTGAGGCTAAACTTAACTTTACCTATGATAAATTCGTCTTAGAAGTAGGCTTACCAACAGCGAAATTTGATTCAGCAGTGACTGTAGTCGCCTTAGATTTTGAGGAAAAACCTTCTGTTGTGTCCAGCAGCAAAGGATTTACGCGTACGTTAAATGAAATAGTTGCAATGGAAGATACCCAGAAGACTATTCAAGACCTTGTGTATAAGGCAAGTGAAGGCACTGATCTATGGGCAGGGAAATTGAGCGAAGATGGTCGTTTCTTGGATTCTAAATTGCAGATTGCTTCGCCAAAAGTTAAAGCTTGGGTTAGCAAGCATGCAGAGGCATTACATGCGGTGGAGGAAGGTATGCCAGCTGGGCATTTTGAAGGCTATTCCGCCCTGTCCAAGGACAAGCAAACCTTATTCCTATTTGTAGAAGGCAAGCCCACAGGGCCCATAGCCTTGAAAGGCCTTAAGAATAGCATTGCACGCATACGCATAGTAGGCGAGGGCTCCATGATTTCGCATCAAATCTTTAACAAATTATATTGGAGTGCCGTCCCCGGCATTGTCTATATAGATGTGCCAGAAGAGCGCCTGGATCCTACAATAACCGTTATCGCCGTCTTGTTAGACAAGCCCATCGAGCTATACCGCGAGCAAGTGGGCGCTATAGAGAGCAACCTCTAAGTGCAGCATTCGGTTGGCAAGTAATCAAGCTTGCCAGCCGAATGCCTAGCTTAGCAAGCAGTAAAAGGCATAGCTAAGTTAAATTAGAATCTTTTAAAGAATTATTAAAAAAAAATTAACATATTCGCCTTATTAGAACTAACCAATTTACTTAATTTTTTACAAAAGCTTTATGAAAGGTAAAATTGCGTATCGCTTGTTGTGGGAAAGGATCAGAAATGAAGATGAAGATGCTTTCTATAACCTTTATGCTGCCCTTTATAAGGATCTTGTTAACTTTGGAATACGCACCTGCGGCGATGTAGATGTAGCCAGCGAAGCAACAGATCAGGTTTTTGTACATATTTGGGAAAAAAGAGCAAAGCTAGATCGGGTGGAGAATGTACAGTCTTACCTGATGACATTTCTGAAGCGGAGGATGCTCCGTATCCTAGAAAAGCAGCAAAAGATCAATACCGCCTTACAAAATGTAAAGGCCGAAGACGACTGGGTAGAGCTGCCCTATGAAGACTTTATTATACGAGTACAGACCAATGAAATCATTCAGCTCCGCTTAAAAGAAGCCCTTACACAACTGAGCTATAGACAGAAGCAGCTTATACAACTCAAGTTCTTCGAAGGCTTAAGCTATGAGCAGATAGCAGAAGTAAGCAAGATGACCGTAAAGACAGCTTACAATACCCTCTACGATGCCTTAAAGATTCTGCGTAAAGAATTAAAAGAATTTTAAAGCATTAGACGTCAATAGTTTACAATTTATTTGTAAAATTCCTTAGGCAAAACAGGTTTTTTCGGGCACCATCTATTAAACGCCCAAGAAATGAACCAATTCCCATACAGCGATGTAGAAGATTTCTTAATAGACAATACCTTCCAGTCCTATTGCTCGGAAGACAATGCACAATGTATGCAGTATTGGGAGAAGTATATCGCCGCACATCCTGAACAATTAGAGACCATCCTCAAGGCCAAGCGTCTCTACCATATATTAGCTGGACATAAAAAACCAGTCCATAAAGAACTAGCCGCCTTAAGGCAAACCATCCTCGCCAAGGATACAGCTGGCAAGTCCAAGCAAATTCCTTGGAAAAATATCCTAAAGATTGCCGCTGCCGTCAGCCTTATGGGCTTTGGATATATGTGGTACAGCAGTAGACCCGAAATCCCCAGCGCAGAGTCGCCTACCATGTCAGCACAAGTCAGCCTATATAAAACCAAAAAAGGAGAGAAGAAGGTTTTTGAGCTGCCAGATGGTACAAAAGTCACCCTAAATTCAGAAAGTAGCCTAGCCGTAGAAGATGCCTTCAACAGTAGCGACCGTCAAGTAAGCCTGATAGGGGAAGGCTTCTTTGAAGTAGCCAAAGATCCCGACAAGCCCTTTATCCTACATACCAATGACTTTGATATCCGCGTGCTAGGCACAAGCTTTAATGTGAAGTCATACCCTGATGAGCTGCGCTCAGAAGCCTTACTCGTAGAAGGTACCATAGAGATGAAAAGCAAAGGCGAGCAGGGCAACTCCATTATCGTAAAGCCCAATCAGAAGGTAATAGTCTATAGAAATAACCTTGCCCTAATGCCCGCTCAAGAGCTGCAAAAGAAGCAAGCAGTAAAGGTCAGCTTAAAAGAAATAGCGATTCAAGATCTGACCCAGGACGAGGGGAAAGCAGGGGTCGCTGACATAGCCTGGAAAGAAAATAGATTGGCCATAGATGATCAAGACTTTATGTCCCTAAAGCGGATCCTAGAGCGCTGGTACGATGTGGACATTGCCATAGAGAGCAAGGCGGTCCGAGACTACCGTTTTACCGCAACATTTAGCACAGAAAGCATAACGCAGGTATTAATTGCACTACAGAAAGTTCAACCCTTTAAATATGAGATAAATGGAAAGAAAATAACGATACAAGAAAAATAAAAAAGGATGGTGCTTCAACACCACCCTTCAAAATCGGATTAAAATAACTGGCTTAACCAAATTACCACACCTGGGCCGCCAAATTATAAACTTTAACCAACCACTAAAATATGATTAAAAATGGCTTTATGCAAGTGCATATGTACTATCGTATGCACTTTAGATTCATTATCCGGATGAAACTAACCTTAATTATGATTGCTTTTGTGCTCGCCAATGCGACCGCAAATGTGTATTCTCAACAGAAGATATCCTTGGATGTCCAAAAAACCAAGTTGAGCAAGATTCTCAAACTAATCGAAGAGAAAAGTGATTATTATTTCGTTTATAGCGCAACCAATGAAAACTTAAACAAAGAAATATCCGTAAATGTAGCCAACACAAAGATTGTGGACCTACTCCCCAAGCTGTTTAACAAGACAGGCCTACAGTATTCAGTATCCGCTGAAGGACTAGTCGTTGTGAGTGCACAGCAGCAATTGCAAGTGCGCGGTATTGTCGTAGATGGCAAAGGCAGCGTCCTAGCAGGCGCAACAGTACGCGTAAAAGGCACGCAAGTAGCCAAAGCGACCGATGTAAGTGGCCGATTTGTTATAGATGCGGTCTCAGGCAATACCCTGATCGTATCCTTTGCAGGCTACAGTTCGCAAGAGCTCCTTGCTACTAGCAATGTAGAGATGCGCATTGTATTACAAGAAGACTTGCGCATGCTCAATGAAGTGGTCGTAACCGCATTAGGCGTAGCAAAAGAGAAGCGCTCCTTGGGTTACTCGGTGACCCAAGTGCAAGGAGAGTCCTTGACACAAGCGCGAGAGAACAATGTGATGAACGCCTTAGTAGGCAAGGTCGCCGGCTTGGACATCTCCAGCACCTCAGGTGGAGCAGGATCCGCATCAAGCGTAATGATTCGTGGGGTATCCAGTCTCAGTCAAACCAACCAACCGCTGTACGTCATCAATGGGATTCCGATGGAGAGCAAGCCCGTAGGTCAAGGCAATCTAAATTCTAGAGGCAATAACGGCAGTCAGTGGGACAATGCACCCGACTTAGGGGATGCAATTGGCAACGTAAATCCCGATGATATAGAGAGTATCTCCGTCTTAAAAGGCGCAGCCGCCTCAGCCCTGTACGGCTCCCGAGCCAAAGCAGGCGTAATCCTGATTACCACCAAGTCCGGAAAAGGCAACTCCATTGACTTTAGCAGCAACTTTGTAAGCGAGCGAGTGATGGATCAAACAGACTGGCAAAGCACCTATGGACAGGGCGCCAATGGCGAGAAGCCCGCAACAGCCCTAGCCGCAGCCCAAGTAGGAGGATCAAGTTGGGGTGCAAAGCTAGATGGCACAGATGTCGTACAGTTTGACGGCGTAGCCAGACCCTATAGCTTACAGCAAGGCAATCTGGGGCGCTTCTACAGATCTGGAAGTACCTGGACCAACAGCATAGCCCTCAATAAGAGTTTCGAAGGCGGCTCGATACGCCTATCTGCGAGTGACATTAACAACCGCTCGGTCGTTCCCAATTCAGGCTTAGACCGCCAATCCTTCTCCTTAGTGGGGATCTTCGAACCCTTTAAGGGCTTAAAGATAGATGGTCGCGTCAACCAAATCTTAGAATCAGTAAAAAACAGACCCATGGTATCCGATGGCGCAGGTAATGCCAATTACAATGCGATGTTCCTGCCGACCAGTGTAAATGTAAACGATTTGAAACCTTGGAAGGATGCCGAAGGCAACGAAGTATTGTATAACTCCGGAAACACCTTTGCCACAAACCCATGGTTTGCCGCCTATGAGTTTCAAAACAATACCAAGCGGGATCGAAATATATCATCCATAACCGCACGCTACACCTTTGAGAATGGACTCTTTGTACAAGGAAGAGCAGGGCGTGATGGCTATTCGGATCAGTACAAGCACGTACTGCCTTCTGGAACAGGCTATTACCCGAATGGGAAAATAGCAGAGCAGCACAGCAAGTTTGAAGATATCAATGCAGATGCCCTACTTGGGAAAACCTTTAGCTTAGGCGATTACTCCCTAACCCCCAATCTAGGAGGAAGCTACCGTAATACCAAGACCTCCGTAACCACCAATAGTGGAACAGACTTTAACCTATTTGGTCAGTATACGCTCTTAAATGCGCAGAACAAATCCCTTAGCAATGGGCAGACCGAGATGGAAACCCAGTCCGCCTATGGAACATTAGAGTTTGCCTTCAAAGACATACTTTACCTTACAGGAAGTGTGCGCTCGGATTGGTACTCAACCCTAGCAACCCCTGGCTATGACAACAAGCTAAATTCCGTTTACCCATCCGTAAGTGGATCCTTTATCTTCTCCGAGTATGTAAAGCCATCCTGGTTAAACTTCGGGAAGCTACGTGCAGGCTTTGCCAAGGTAGGACAGGCCACAGACCCTTATCAGACCGCCCTGACCTATGGTCTGCGAAGCGAAAGTCTAAATGGGCTGCCACTGGGTATTATTAATAATACCGGCATTCCAAACTCCTCCTTAAAAGCCTCTTCTGCGACGGAACTAGAGATAGGAACAGAGCTGCGTCTTTTCCAAGATCGCTTAAGCCTAGACCTGACCTGGTACAACAAGAAGTCTAAAGACGAAATTACCAATATCGCTACCCCGGCCAGTACAGGTTACGCAGGAGCCATCCTCAATGCAGGCGAAATACAAAATAAAGGCGTAGAAATGCTCTTGTCAGGAACCATTATTAAGAAAGAAAACTTCCGCTGGATATCCTCCCTAAATGGTAGCTACAATGACAATAAAGTGCTATCCCTAGCCGAGGGAATGACCGGAGATCTATTACAAGGAACCTCCCGCTCTGGGGTAGGCTTTCTATTAACAGCAGCCGGACAAGCGATGTATCAAGTAGCCGCATTTGACTATAAGTATGACGATACAGGTGCCATAGTATATTTAGCAGATGGATCCCCAGATCGAGGCGAACTCTTAACCTATGGCTCAAGCATCAACAAGTGGTTTGCAGGCTGGAACAATGAGTTTAACTATAAAAACTTTAACCTGTCCTTCCTAGTCGATGGCAAATGGGGAGGAAAAGTCTTTGCTGCCACCGACTATTATGGCTATATCTTCGGCTTACACAAAGAAACCTTAGAAAACCGCGAGGAGATGGGCCGAACAGCTGCAAAGCATTATGAGAATGTAGCGAACAATGTATCCAGCAAGTTTGTACAAAGCACCGACTAT
>JASLCA010000115.1 GCA_030146225.1 Sphingobacterium sp.
AGCAAAGTAATAAGCCATACGAAAGTCAGGAAAAAAAGAAGAGCGCATAAAAAAGATTGAAATACTAAAATTTTTAGTATTTTTGTTGAAATGCTAAGATTCTTATGATAGATAGGCTGAATGAAAAATTGTCCATATTGGCAGATGCTGCCAAGTATGATGTGAGTTGCAGCTCCAGTGGAAGTGACCGTAAAAACAAAGACAAGGGCTTAGGCAATGCTGGAGCAGGCATATGCCATAGTTACACAGAAGACGGGCGATGTGTATCCTTATTAAAAATCCTACTGACCAACCATTGTATATTTGATTGTGCATATTGCGTATCTAGACGGAGTAATGACGTAAAGCGCGCAGCATTTACTGTACAAGAAGTCGTAGACCTCACCATCAACTTTTACCGAAGAAACTACATCGAAGGCTTATTCCTGAGTTCAGGCATCTTTAAGAATGCCGACTACACCATGGAGCGACTAGTTCGAATAGCCAAGAAGCTAAGAACAGAGCATAACTTCAATGGCTATATACACCTAAAAACAATCCCAGGCGCATCCGATGAATTACTAGACGAAGCAGGACTATATGCCGACCGCTTAAGTATAAATCTAGAGATCCCCACAGACGAAGGACTCAAATTACTAGCCCCAGAGAAGAATAGAAAAGAGATGATAGAGCCTATGCAATATCTAAAAGACCGAATAGTAGAACGAAAAGACGAGAAGAAATTTATCAAGAGCAGTCCCAAGTTTGCACCAGCAGGGCAGAGTACCCAGATGATAATAGGAGCTACCGGCGAGACCGATAGGCAGATTATTAGCCTAGCGCAAAATTACTACAAGAATTACAAGCTCAAGCGCGTATATTATTCAGGTTATGTACCCATATCTATGGATCAGCGTCTGCCGAGCATAGGAACCGAAGTACCCACCCTGCGGGAGAATAGGCTTTATCAATCCGATTGGTTAATGCGCTTTTATGGCTTTAAGGCAGACGAAATAGTCAGTGAGCAGCAGCCTTTATTGGACTTAGACATAGATCCCAAGCTAGGCTGGGCATTGCGTAATATGGATAAATTTCCGATAGATGTCAATAGAGCAGACTATACAATGATCCTCCGAATACCAGGCGTAGGAGTAGGCTCTGCGAAGAAGATCGTTGCAGCCAGACGCTTTGGAGCCCTCAACCTAGACACCTTGCAAAAGATAGGAGTATCCCTAAATCGTGCGAAATACTTTATCGTATGCAAAGGCTTTCAACAGCTTCATGCAGATAAACAATCATCCCTTATCAAAGCCTATATCCTTGCTGGGGGAACCAGTAAATTTGCACAGGCAAAAAGCCAGCAATTGAATTTATTTGCCTAATTAAAAGTAGCTATGGAGAAGATAATACTATTTGATGGTAGCTGGGAAGGACTTATGACGGTGGTATTTGATGTTTTTGACTATAAGATCGAAGCCATCTCGGTAGATATAGTAGGCAATTATCAAGGCGGAATTTTCTCCACAGCACATACCGTGCTGTCGCATCCAGAAAAAGCAAGCCGCGTACGCAAAGGCCTCTTGAAGAAGGTGGGCAAGCAAGCCTACCTAGATCTCTATTGTAGCTTTCTTTCCGAAAGACCAGCAGCATATCTATTAGTCCTACGGACCATAGCCTACTACTTTGGAGCCGATGGCGATGCCTCCAAAAACTATAGCTTTGATGAAGTCCTGCAAGTGCGGCAATTGGCACGCACAGTAATGCGCGAAAGGCATCGCATGAAAGCCTTTGTGCGCTTTAAGCTACTGAAAGACGGACTCTATCTCGCCTTGGTAGAACCAGATTTTAATGTACTCCCCTTAATCGCCAAACATTTTGAGCAGCGCTATGCCGATCAGCGCTGGCTAATCTATGATGTAAAGCGGAGTTACGGTATCTACTATGACCTGCAACAAGCCACAGAGATCAAGTTTGAACAAGCCGAAAAGCCCAGTTTAGGCTCTATAAAGCTACATTTAGACGAAGCTGAAGACAAGTATGATGAACTCTGGAGACGCTATTTTAAATCCGTTAATATCCTAGAGCGGAAGAATACCAAATTACATATACAGCATGTCCCGACACGCTATTGGAAATATTTAAATGAGAAGTTAGATCTGTAGTTTGGAAATAAAGCTTCATTATCGCTATCTTTAATTCGGCTATAAGCCGATAAGTTAAAACAGAAAAAGTCAATACGCATGTCTTTAAACCAGAAACGAACCCTAATAGTACTTTTAGTCCTGACGCTAATTCTGATAGTGCTCAATCTCCTTGCGCTTATCGATGTATACCAAGTAGCGGGAAGGCTCGTTTTTAAAGATATAGCCTTATTAATATCCCTACTAATCTCCTCCGGGCTCTTTGTTTATGCCCTTTACAGGAGATAAGCCAATTTAATCCTTTATTCGCGTAAAAAGAAGTGTTATTGCTAGCTCAGGCAACTGCTTATTCAAGTGCAAATGTGGAATGTCCAAAATTAAATATAAGATCTTACTTTATAAACAAACTGCTAGGAGAGGTATTGCTATTATCCTTTAATGCGGTATAATCAGCCGTTTCCACAAGGCGAAATAGCGGAGGACAGAAGACTTTAGGGCCAATTATTTGCCCGATCCGGAGCTATGGGTACAAAAAAATATGCCGACTGTCTAGAGAAATCCAGTAGGAGCTATACAAAAAAAAGAGCTTCTTGAATTTCAAGAAGCTCTTTTTTAGATAAGTACGCCAATCAGGGTTCGAACCTGAGACCTACGGTTTAGAAAACCGTTGCTCTATCCAGCTGAGCTATTGGCGCATCCCTTTCGTTCAGCAAAAGTAGCTATTTGAAGCAGTTTTGCAAAATATATTTGCCTTTTTTTACCCTTTTACCCTATTTTTCTTGGAATCGATTTATACTGAGTAAATTAAGTTTTCTTTATTTTTCGCAAAACAAGCCCTATTCGGCACATAACGTCAATTAAATAAGGGATGAATTGTATCAAGCGTGCGATTCTTTTTGGATAATAGCCCTATTTTTCTATTTTTGTTCCCAAGAAACATAAAAAAAATCTACATGTTCAAAAGACAAACGGGGTTCATCACCCTATTCACTGTTTCGATCGCAATTATTATAACCCTAATTTATGAGTTCGATTGGCTAAGTATTTCCCCAAGTGTAATGGTTTATGTCCGCTGGATAACAGCGGCAGCTTTGACGATGAATGCACTCGTCCGCAGAAACCTAACCACCTGGATCCTTACCTGTCTAATATTAGGGGTATTCGTTGGGCTCGATTTTCCGAACTTTGCGCGCGCCTTACAGCCGCTCTC
>JASLCA010000182.1 GCA_030146225.1 Sphingobacterium sp.
GTTTTACTTCACATAGCTGTAGATATTCTTCATCAATGGACCTGTTTTGGTACTTGTTGAATCCATATAGCCATAGATTGCCTTTCTGATCATGATTTGCCTGAAGTGCGATTAAACCCAGCCATATAAAGCCTTCTTTCTTCTGATTGCCTACGCGATAAGCTACTTTATGCCAAGGGGCGTAGAAGTCTTTGATAAGCATGTTGTTATAGCCTTCGCTTAGGATGCGTACGGATGTTCCAACGCTTAAGGAATCCAGGACTTTGCCTTGCAGGCTTGGGGAATCTCTAATATAGGCGATGTCTGCTAAGACATAGGCATCGTCGCCTGTACTTTTATTCCAAAGGAAGGAGTCGTCAACCACAGCATAGGCTGCTGGTTCCTCTTGTGCAGCAGCAATCAGGCTGCTTGCACAGATAAATACGAGTGTTAGGTATCTTAGCATCTAGCAAAATAACAGAAAAGCTAGCTAATTTGAAAGTCTACTGTCAAAAATGGCTGAAAACAGCTACTGCTGCCTAGGCCTGCAAATGCCTAAAGCGCTTCTTGTTACGGCTATCTAAGAGGGAGGCTACGGCCCAAATGGATGCAGGCAACCAACCTAAGATAGTTATTTGTAGAATCAAACAGATAAAGCCTCTGAGTATATTTCCACGTAGAAAAAAAGATAACCAAGGAAAGAGAACGGCAATAAATATCATCTTGTCTTTTGTTTTAATGTTTAAGCTTTAATTAATTATTTCTGATCTAGGTACTTAATTTCTATTGAACCATCATTACTTTCGCGCTCAATTTGTATGCTGACAAGTGAAAGCATCGTCAATACAAGGGCAATAATAAGGGCTACTGGAAATATAATCCCTACAATAATCGCAATAATTAAAGGCATCTTAATATATTCTTTTCCCTTGTTGGACATTATCCTAAGCTTGGAGGCTTGTAATGAGTCAAAAATATGTTTTACCGTATTGGTGATGCTATCGTAGTTGATGGTGAATGTTGATTTCGTTTTCATAGTCTTTGTTTTATATGTTTTCTAAGTTCTTACTGTTTTGTATACTCCAAAGATAGGCTAGATGCCTAGGTATGCCTAGGGTCATTAGGTGAGCCAAGCGAAGAATTCGGTGAATGGGAAGTTTTATTCGGTGAAAATTTGCAGCGGGGCCTTTAAGGGCCTTTAACTACAAAAGATAATCCGCAATTGCTTGCTTACCCTGGCTGAGCAGCGGCTACGAAGAATAATGGCTTCTATAAGCCTTTGCTGAAGGTAACTCATCAGAATGGCAAGACTGAGCACAGCTACAAGTCGGAGCATCCAATCCGATATAGGCAGTATAAACAGGAAGAGAATATGCCACAGGTAGATCCAGATGCTGGAGGAGCCAACAAAGTTTAATAGGCGACTATTCCAGCCCGTAAGTAGGGGTTTGAATTGAAACAACAGCAAGCATACCCCAAGGGCATAATAGCTGTAAAAAAGTCTAGGTGGGTATTTGAAACTGCCAAAGTTAAAGGCTTCATCTAAGTATAGGTAGCCATAAAGCCATGCTGACAGGCTGATCCCCAGACAGATCCCAAGGAGCCAGGTTTTGGTCCGCTTGCTTAGCGCTTGATATTGACTTCCTAGGATAAAGAAGATTAAGAAACCTGCTGCATAGCCAATAAATTCATTGCTTAGCTTGCCTAAGGGAGTTTTTAGATAGCTTGAGGCTAGCTGATAGAGCAGTTCGTAGACAAGGTAATAACAAAGCAGCTGTAGGGGCTTGCGCAGATAGGCTACGCATAATGGTCCGAGTATGGCCATCATTAAAAATACGCGAATAATCCAGACATAGCCAAAGCCCTCCAAGAGTAAGTAGCTGGAAAGCATAACTGTTGGATATTGAAGGTAATTAATGCTGAAGAGTTGGGGAAAAAGGTATTGGAGTCCGTAAAACAAGCTGAGGAATATCCATACTGGCAGGACAAGGCGTACAAAGCGCTTTCCTAGGTAGTCCAGCAAGGACTTGAAGCTATTAATGCCATACTGCTTATTACTATAGAGATAGCCTGATATAAACACCATTAAGGGCACGTCAAAGTTGCGCAATTGAAAGAGCCAATTGGGCGGTTCAATATGCGCCAAGATAATGCAAAACAAGCCTAGGCTACGCAGTATATCTATGGAATGGTCTCTTTCGGGCGTCGGGTGATTCATCTTTCTGCTGCAAATATAAGAAACAGTTTGTTTGCTTTTTTTTTGTTTTAGGCTTAAAGCTAGATGGAAAAGCCTGTTTTTTATTACCTTGCAAAAAATCAGTCTCAAAAACCTCTTGTTCTGGCAGGAAAGTTATTGTTAAGACGCTGATAGCCCAGTTTATTGATCTACTTTAAACCTTGAAATGACCAATTGTTATAGAAGCGATTTGTACGCCTTAGCGGCATTTTTTATCTTAAATATAGGTGCTGGTATGCTTAGTAGGGGCTTTGCTCAGGGGCAAGACTTGTTGGCTATGCCTGGGGATTCTACGACTGGACGAAGTAGCTATGTACATGGCTTAGGCCTGAACTTTAGTCTGGGACGCGTACTGCCTACGGATCCCTTTTATATGGGAGACAATAAGGCCCAGAAGCCTATTAAGCAAGCCCTTTCTGGACATTTAAAATACTCCTTTCAGCTCCCCTCCGGGAGTTTAGGGAATAAGCTTTATGCAGATACCTACCAAGGGGTAGGGGCAGCTCGATTTAACTTTGGAAATGCCCAAGAACTTGGCAATCCGATTGCTATCTACCTTTTTCAAGGGGCAAAGATAGCTAGTTTGGCTCAGAAGCTCTCTTTGGGCTATGAATGGAATTTTGGGCTTTCGGGTGGCTGGAAGCCTAATGACTTTGAGCACAATCCCTATAATGTGACCATTGGTTCACGCATCAATGCCTATATCAATGCGGGGCTTTTCTTAAAGTGGAAGATAAACCAAAATATGGATGTAGCTGCTGGAGCAGATATTACACATTTCTCCAATGGCAATACGGCATTTCCAAATGCAGGATTAAATATTGCGGGGGCAAATGTTGGCTTTTTGTATCACATTAAGGAAAAGGAAACCCTCCGCAAGAATATTCTTTATAAAGTTCCTGCCTACAAGCAGCATCTTAATTATGATCTTGTTTTTTTTGGGGCTTGGCGTCGTAAGGGGGTTGAGTTTTTTGATCAGCTAGTCGCCTCTCCTGAAGTGTATCCAGTGATCGGGGGGTATTTTGCGCCTATGTATAATTTTGGCTATAGATTTCGGGCAGGGGTTTCTTTGGATGGTATTTATGATGGGAGTGCGAACGTCTATACCAAGGACTATATTATTGGAACAGAGCAGGAGTTCTTTAAGCCAGACTTAAATAGGCAAATGGCTTTAGGGCTATCTGCACGTGCAGAATATGTGATGCCTTTGTTTTCAATTGCTGTCGGAATGGGCGGAAATGTACTCCATAAAGGTGGGGATCTCAAAGGTACCTATCAGACCTTTGCCCTTAAGATAGGGGCGACGCGGAATAGTTTCTTACATATTGGCTACAACTTAAAGGATTTTCATGAGCCTAACTTTCTTATGCTAGGATTCGGTTTTAGGCTACGCAATCATAGCCCTTCTTTGTTGCATTAATTTGTAAGAGGTTCCTTTTAAAACCAATTTTGAAAAAGGTTTAAAGCTTATCTAAGCCCGTCAAGCTTTCGAGCTGCTGCTGGCCAATGCCAAAATAGGCTTTGCTCGACTTAATTTTAGCTAGTATTTCTGCTTGTCGTTCGGCTGAGACCTGCTTTTTAACACCTACAATAAGCACGTTCTTGGGCGTGTGTTCATCGGCAATAAATTGAAATACCTTGGTTTGATAGCCATGGTATTCTAAGATTAAGGCGCGCAAGCCATCGGTCAGCATTTCGGCTTGTCGCTCTAGGAAGATGCCATGTTGCAATAAGAAGTCCAGTTCGTTTTTAGCTTTATGGGCTTCCATCTCTCTGCGAATCTGCTTGTGGCAACAAGGTGCTACTACAATAAGTTCAGCCTCCTGTTTAATTCCTTTAAAGATCGCATCATCAGTAGCAGTATCACATGCGTGGAGTGCGATCAATACATTGATTTTGCTGGCTGGTTCATAATCTTCAATGCTGCCTTGTACAAAGGAAAGCTTGTTAAATCCAGCATCTGTAGCAATGCTATTGCATAAATCAACCATATCAGCTCGGTATTCTACCCCGACAATAGCAGTCTCTCTTTGCAATACATGCTGTAGATAATCATAAAGTGCAAAGGTGAGATAGCCTTTGCCAGAACCCATGTCCACCACCGATAAAGTTTCCACCTGAGGAAGCTCTTTGAGCATGCTACTCAGAATTTCAATATAATGGTTTATCTGCTTCCACTTGTCTTGTGCATTTTTAAATACCTTACCGTCCTTGTCGGTTAACCTTAAAGCTTGTAAGTAGGGCTTATTTGGGTTGTCTAAAATTCGGGATTTAGCTTTGTCATGAGCCAGATTGGCTGGCATTTGAGCTGTAGCCTTCTCTTGTCTGATACGCCATAGGTTATTCTTGCCCATTTCTAGGATGCTATTGGTATGCGTGCAAAACAAGGTGCTTACTCGAAAACCCTCCAATGCTAAAGATTTTTGAACCTCTGCTAATCCCTCTTCAATCGTATAATTCTTGGTAATATCTCTCGTCTGATAGCGATAGGTAAAGGAAAGTTTAGGCTCATTTTTAATTAAAACTGGCTTGAGGTAAATGTTTTTTAAGTCTTTTTCTGCTCCCTTATAGTTGCCTAAGGATAGTTTGACAAAGGTTTTATCCGATATGCTTAAACGAAGTTGATCCAGGAAAGAAGTAAGATGAGCCATGCCTTTTAATTAAGCTGCAAAGATAGGCTTTTTAGCCTAGAGTAGATGGAGCTGCGTTTGTATTTCAAATTATTTTCGAAAGAACTTATCCTTAGAGGCTGTAAACAAGTGATTAATGTCTGCTTTAGTATGTTTTATGTCTTATTTGGGTATAAATCAGTTGATTAATGATTTATCTTCGCCTATTCCAAGTCTAGCTCGCATTCTTTGGGAATGTAGTAGAGTGGTTGCCTTTTATGAAGTTTGCTATGAAGTTATAAAGAAACACAAACGATTTTAAGCTTTTTTATTGGGATTCAATATAATCGTTAAAAAGTTTAGCGGTACTTGTTTGTTTAGTGTAACTATTCCTTTGAAATCCTCGTTTACTATAATAGTTGTAAGAATTATTTCTTATAATGTATTGTTGTTTTGCGGTTTATGAGGTTCTTGCACGTAGGAGGCGAAAGTTTCTACTTCTTAAACCATATTATTTTAAATGATAAAATTAAGTCATACCTATACATTTACCCCTGATTGGCAGTATGCTGTGGCCGATCAATTAGGGCTAACGCTCCATAACGATCGGATGTTGTTGCTGTCAGAAGATTTGGGTGAAGGGGGAAGTTATTTTTCGGTTGTTGTGCCTGGACTCTCCGTCTTATTGGTGGATATTAAATTTAATAAGTCCTTAACCATACAAAGAAGGTCGGTAGAGCAGGATGACATGTACATTGCTTACTTTGATTTAAGTAAGGATCCTTCCACCTATGTGGTTGCTGGCGTTTCTAATAAGATGGGCTATAATTCGAAATTGAATATGGCTTTAATGAATGCAGGTCAAAGTAGCGAAGTTTTAACGCCGAAAGATTCAGAAATGTTCGGGATCCGCTTGTTAATCGATAAGAAGCTTTTAATTGCCTTGGCCGAGGAGGCTGGCGGATCAGATGTCAGCAATTGGGTCTTAGCCGCTGGGGAGTCGATCTATTATTATGGGCATATGGACAGCAAGAGTATCTTGTTGATGAACGATTTGAAGCGTGCGAATATGAAGGATGTTTCCTTTGAATTTTTATTGCGAGGGATGGCGCTGCATCTGTTGTACCATTTGATTGACAGGGGGAAGGATTACAACTCCTTACTGCATAAGATGTCCTCGCAAGATGTAAAGGAGGTCGAGCAAGCCACAAATTACTTGTTGACGCATCTGCTGGATCCCTTTCCTGGGGTAGAATTTTTAGTAAGTCTGACGAGCATGTCTGTTTCCAAATTTAAGATTCTCTTTAAACAGGCGTTGGGGATGTCTCCGAATCAGTATTTTGTCAAAGAAAAGCTGCGCTTAGCGGAGTCTATGCTGCTTAGTGGAACCTATCGCAATGTGAATGAAGTGGCCTATGAGCTAGGTTACAATAAACCAGGTCATTTTGCCTACCTCTATAAGCGTCTTTTTGATGCGCGTCCGAGCGATGTTTTTATCCGTAAAAGTTGTTGATAAAGCCTTGCAAGTATAGATAGCTTAGTCCTTAGTTATCAGTGAGATCCTCTTTGTTTTTTTTGGTCTTAATCTATTAATATTTTAACTTTTTCGGGTATTTGTTTTTGGCTTTTATAAGCACATTTGTTAACTAAGTAATGTTATGGATTTATTATATACAAATCTAGTGCATGAATTGGAGCGACATGCATTTGATATCAGACGGACTAATTCTGATGTCTATGGCGGAAGTACCATAGCGCGTAAGCGTGAAGGGACTGTAGTCTTTAGACAGCTAAATGATATGGACTATATTTTGACGCTCAAGGATGTGCATGATCCAGAGCTTTTACAGGTAACCGCGCGCGTAACGCACTTGTTCTACTATGGTATTCGCATTTCGAAAATTGACAATGAGTACTATGGTTTTGTGTTTTCTTCGGATTTAGGTTGTTCTTGTTTGACGGAACAAGATCCGACTATCAATGATTTTATCTTGTTTTGTACTGTAGATAATCGAATGAAAAACCCCTTTTCCTATTTTAGGTTTTTAGGTGATTGGGTTCGCGATCGATGTATTTCTAAATCTTCCTTTAGTGCATGTGTGAAATTAAAAACTGAAGATGTGAAAGCTATGTTCAAGCAGATGAAGAGAGAATTGCTGAAGAAGCCAAAATTTAACCCACTAGTCCCAGCAGTGGAGAAAAATGGAACAAGGCTCGTGCGCGTTAACAATCAATGGGCATTGGAACATTAATAGCTAGTCTGTTTAGCTGTGAGCTAGCTGCAAATTAGGATTTGCAGTATCGCAGCTTGAGAAAGGAGTCTCTCGTTGGAAGCCTTTAGTAAGGAGTCTCTCGCTGGAAGCCTTTAGTAAGGAGTCTCTTCGTTAGAAGCCTTGAGGAAGGAGTCTCTAGTTGGAAGCCTTGTGTATGGAGCATCTAGTTGAAAGCCTTGAGTAGAGAGCTGCTATTTAGAAGCCTTGTGTAAGGATTCGCGCTGTAGGAGACATGCCGAAGCTACCTTATTTTGACCTTGTCTGCTTGCTATAATAGTAGAGTGCATGGGGCAGATTAATCATACTGAGCCTTAGTATGAGTTTTGGATACGATTTGGGCCTGGAATACGCATTGGAGATTTCAGACAAATTTGACTTTTGACGCTTAAATAGCATTTGGTAAGGAGCCTGTTTATGAATGCTTAAATGCGTAGAAATAAGCTGCAAAATTGTTTTGTTATGAAATTTTCTTTCCTAAGAAGGAATATAAAACGACAAATTAAAACATTACTTTAGTTAATTTGTTAACTTGTAATTAAATACTAAAATTTTTTAATTGTGCGTTCAAAACAATACTTATTAAATTTGCTAAGTCTAGTCATGCTGCTATGTATGTTATCCATGGTAATCTTTATCGTGTTTTTTGAAAAGTGAAAGTTTACTGTTTAAACTTTTTTTGAGCTGATACATTACATGAGAGAAGTTACGTTAAGTTTCGGCGTAGAGTTAGATTGGTTGCCTGCATATGCGGACCAATTGGGAACCGAAATTCAAGGAAATAATTTAATGTTGGGCGGGGAGCTATTCGAAGGAACGCGCTTTGCCTACCAAATGAATGAAAGCATTAGCTTTTTGATAAATGATTCTATCTATAAAGAGGATATTCACTTTAAGATTAGGAATCAAAAAACGGACTTCCTAGAGATTCATTATAACCTTTCTGAGGATATGGGTAAGTTCTACTTGGATAATAGAGCTACCTTAGTTGGACGCACCAGCTATAACCTCTCTATTCTGGATAGCACCATAAATGGAGACTACATCGTTAAAAAAGGTACCCGATCCTTTATACTTTCTATCTTTATCAAGAAATCAGCCTACCTGGAATACCTCTATCATATTGATGGGTATCAGGATATTCTGGATCAAATCTTCAATGCCGATTTTAATACCTTGTTCCGTAGTGATCGCATGAGCAACCGCAGTTGGTGGCTGATCAACGAGCTTCGCAAGCTGCCGGTATATGGTGATTTGTATAGCTATTTTTGCTGCGGTACTGTCTATCAGCTTCTGGCTGAGTATGTAGATCATCTTAAGCGTGGCAAGATCGAAATTGAAAAGCTTACGGCGGCGGATATAGAGGCTATCTTTAGCGCCCAAATGTATCTTGGTTCTTTACTTAAACAATCCTTCCCTGGGATTGAGGCCTTGGCAGAGGAGGCGCTTATGTCGCCGACTAAGTTTAAGAAATTGTTTAAGAAGATGACTTCTCAAAGCCCGCGCTCCTTTTTCTTATACAATAAACTTGCCGCAGCCAAGGAGATGCTCGAAAAGGGGGGCGTAAATATTACGGAGGTTGCGGATGAGTATGGCTTTGCCAATGCGGCCCACTTTAGCGAACTTTTTAAAACAGTTTATAACATTACCCCAAAGGAATATGTTAATCTCTTAAAATAGTTGCTTTATTCTACCTCTAAGAGTTGCTGCTCATGCAGTTGGTAATACTCACCAGCATGTTTAATAAGCTCCTCATGGGTACCTTGCTCGATAATTTTGCCTTTGTCTAAGACGAGAATATGATCGGCATTCTTAATGGTTGAAACTCTATGGGCTACAAAGACGGTGGTCTTGTCCTTCATTATGCGTCCCAGATTGTTTAAGATTTCTTCCTCTGTCTTGGTGTCTACCGCTGAGAGACAATCGTCAAAAATAAGGATCTGCGGATCTTTTACCAAGGCTCTTGCGATGGATACTCTTTGCTTTTGTCCACCTGAAAGGGTTATTCCACGCTCGCCTACGGCTGTTTTAAAGCCCATCTCAAAGCCCATTATATTCTCATACACGGCTGCATCCTTTGCGGCTTGCTCGATCTTGTCCATATGCAGTTCATCCAAGCCAAAGGCTATGTTGTTGGCAATGGTATCCGAGAATAAAAAGACTTGCTGCGGGACGAAGCCTATCTGATGACGTAAGGCGCTAATCTTTAGGCTTTCAATCGGATGTGTGTCATACTTGATAGTGCCTGCATCTGCATCATACATCCGTAGCAGTAGGTTGGCTAAGGTTGATTTGCCCGAGCCTGTGCGGCCTATAATGGCTAAGGTCTGGCCTTTTGCAATCCGAAAGCTAATATTGTCTATGGCTTTAATTCCCGTTTCTGGGTAAGTAAAGCTTAGATTGTTTACTTCAATATCTCCACTTAATAGGCTTTCAACACTGCCGTCAATTATCTCTGGCTCGGTCTTAAGAAATTCATTGATACGCTTTTGGGAGGCTGCTGCGCGTTGAAACAGAGAGGTTACCCATGCTAATGCCAATGCCGGAAAGGTAAGTTGGTTGACGTAGAGTATAAACTCCGCAATATTACCTGCGGTAATGGTGCCATTATTGACCTCAATACCTCCTACATATACCGTTATAATGGTACTAAAGCCGACGAGAAAGACAATTAAGGGAAAGAAAATTGCCTGTACGCGAACCAGATCCAAGGATACCTTATTATAGATATTGCTTTCTTCGGCAAATACCTTCATCTTCTCTTGCTCTCTACTGTAGCTCTTTATAACTCGGATGCCTGAAAAGGTTTCTTGTACAAATGAGGAGAGGGTGGATAATTGTCTTTGTATGCGCTCGCTACGCACATTCATTATCTTGTTGACAAAGAGTATAATTGCGGATAGGATCGGGATTGGTAATAATGAGTAGGTGGCTAGCTTGGCATTTACATCGTACATGGCATAGATAATCATAACCGAAAGCACGACGGTATTAATGGCATACATTATTGCTGGCCCCAGGTAGTTACGGACTTGATTGACATCTTCGGTAGCCCGATTCATCATATCACCGGTGTTATTCTTCCGAAAGAAGGCGAAGTCTAAGGCTTGGTAATGGGCATAGATTTCATTCTTTAAGTCATACTCTATATGTCTTGAGGTAAGGATAAGTGTTTGACGCATAAAGAAGAGGAATATTCCACGCAACAAGGCTAGTACTAGGACGACGATACCAAAGAAAAGCAGGCTGCTGCCGAAGACACTGTAAACGAGGTCTTGACGTTCGAAGCCATCGTAAAGACGATAGAGATCTATATTCTCTTTTACCAAGTCAAATGCCTCGCGTATAACCTTGGCAGGAAGTATACCGAAGTAGTTAGATATGATAACAAATAAAACCCCTGGAATAACCTGCCAGCGGTATTTATAAAAGTATTTATTCAGATATGCTAACTCTTTCATTGAGACAAATGTAAGGGTAAAATTTTAAATGATAGGCTATACTTGTATCAAAAGTGTATCAAATATGACATTGCTTTTCAATTGTGGTAAATCTTGCAAAGAATAAAGGGGTCACGGAAATATTTCCTACTTTTGCACTAGTATTTTAGTATAATTTGCATTTCTTAATGTTATGGAAATAAACAATCCTTCTGTATTTGATCAGATGAGCCTTTCTGGTCATCAAAATCTATTTTTTTGCCAAGATAAAGCTGTAGGCTTACGGGCGATAGTAGCTATCCACGATACGACTTTAGGTCCAGCTATTGGGGGCGTGCGGATGTTGCCGTATGAGTCTGAGGCTGAAGCTATTGATGACGCTTTGCGTTTGTCAAAGGCGATTACCTATAAGTCCTCTTTGGCAGGCCTTAATCTTGGTGGCGGGAGTGCTATCATTATCGGAAACCACCGGACGGACAAGTCTGAGGTTTTGATGCGTAGATTTGGGCAGTTCGTCGAGGGATTGAATGGTAACTTTATCGCCTCTACCGACATGGGTACTACCCAAAAGGATTTGGAGTATATGTTGTCTGAGACTAGCTATGTTGCTGGACTTCCAGCATCCTTAAATGGTGGTGGGGATACGACTGTATTTGCGGCTCGCGGTGTTTTTTATGGTATTAAAGCGGCTATTAAGGAGCTTTATGGAGACGATAGTCTAGCTGGCCGTAAGGTTGTGGTACAAGGCTTAGGTAGTATTGGCGAGCAATTGGTTAGCATGCTGCGTGCGGAAAATGCACGGGTTTTTGTGGCTGATATGACTGAGGAGCGCGTGGCTAAGGTTGCTGCAAAGTATAAGGCTGATCCTATTAGCTATGCAACAAGCTTTGAAGTGGATGCGGATGTATATGCGCCTTGTGCTTTAGGTGGCATTGTTAATCCAGACTCTATTCCGCGTATGCGTTGTAAGATTATTGCTGGCTCTGCTAACAATCAATTGAAGGATGAAGACTTAACAAATAAGCTGCTTAAAGAGCATGATATCTTGTATACCCCAGACTTCTTAATTAACTCTGGCGCACTAATAAGCTGTTTTTCTGAGTTAGAGGGCTATGGCAATGACCGTACCGAGACTTTGGTTAAAAACATCTATAATGCTACTAGACATGTTATCCAAAAATCAAAAGAAGACAATATAACGACATTTGAAGCTGCAAAACAATTGGCAGAAAAGCGTATATTTGACCTCAATAAATTGAAAAAGTAATTGACGATTAAGCCATTTCAAGCATACCCGCATTGTAACGCGTATGCTTGAAAGGCTTGACGGAATACAATAAAAAAATACAATACGTTCTTATTTATATACAATCGTTCTTTAAATTATAATATGCTTAACAGAAGACACCTCCGGGTTAAAGTCATGCAAACGCTTTATGCGTACAGTTTATCAGAGGATAAGCAGGTAAAAGATTTTGAAAAAGCACTGTTTACAAGTGTGGATGAAGTGAATCAAATGTACATCTGGACCTTAAATCTCTTGGATGAGGTCGCTGAGTACGTGTTGATCGATGCAGAAGGAAGAGCGAACAAGTTTTTGCCTACTGAAAAGGATAAGGTGTACACCACCAAGTTGAATAACAATACCTTTATTGAGTCTCTCCGCCAAAATAGAAATTACCTAGAATGTGTTAAGAAGTATGATGTCTCCTGGTCCTTTGATCCAGAGATTGTACGTTCTATTTTTTCTCAACTGAAAGAGAGCGAAGAGTATTTAGCCTACCTAAAGCAAGAGGACCGCTCTATTGCTGCCGAAAAAGATATTATTAAGTTTATCTTTAAGAAAATTATCCTTAAGACTCCGGATATTGAGCAAACATTGGAAGCAAGGTTTATTAATTGGCCTGTTGACAAGGAAGTTTTGCAAGCGATGATTGCTAAAACCTTTAAAAACTTTAGTAGCGAAAACCCTACTCAGAATAAATTGGCTGATCTTACGCCAAATTGGGATGAGGACAGTGAGTTTATCAGTGATCTGCTTAAGCTTACAATCCGTCATGGCAATGAGTATCATGAGATGATTTCTGTGAAAACTAAAAACTGGGAGTCAGATCGAATTGCTTTAGTGGATGATTTATTGATGCGTATGGCAATCTCTGAATTGGTAAATTTTTCCACAATCCCTGTGAAAGTAACTATTAATGAATATATTGAGCTGTCTAAGTCATTCAGTACGGCGAAAAGTAATACCTTTATCAATGGAATCTTGGACAAAATCTTGGCTGAGCTTTCTGAGCAAGGACGAATCCAAAAAGAGGGTAGAGGACTTAAGAATTAACAAAGGGCAGTCTGCTGGCGTTAAGCTGATAAGCGGCAAAAGACAAAACTTAAAAAGAAGGTTTGTCTTGTAGTCTGGCCTAAGCAAATTAACAAATACAGATGAGAAAATTACTTAATCTTAGTTTCGTAATCTTGGCAGCAGTCACTTTTGCTGCCTGCGGAAACACAAATGCAAAATTGTCAAATCAAGAAACAGCAGTAGCGGCTGAAGGGAGTACCGACACTGAGCAAGCAGCTGCTGAATTGGGGAAGGTAAGCTTTGAAGATGCCGTCTTTGACTTTGGAACGATTAAAGAAGGGGCGGTTGTGGAGCGGATTTATGCTTTTAAGAATGAAGGGAAATCCCCTGTAATCTTATCACAAGTGAGTGCTTCATGTGGTTGTACTACGCCTTCTTTTACGCAAACTCCAGTCTTGCCCGGCAAAACAGGTGAAATTAAAGTCGTTTTTGATAGTAATGGACAGGTAGGCAAGCAGCAAAAGATTGTGACGGTTGTTTCCAATGCTGAAAATGCCGTTACTACGGTACAATTAAAAGGTGAAGTGTTAGCGAAGTAGAAAAAGTTTTGAATTGCAGCTTTTTAATTTTATTTTTAACTTTTTAAATTATCTATATTAAATGATGACAACAATTTTATTGCAAGCAGCACCAGGAGGTGGAGGATTGATGAGTTTCTTACCAATGGTTTTAATTATCGTGGTATTTTACTTTTTCATGATCAGACCTCAGATGAAAAAACAGAAGAATCACAAAAAATATATTGAAGAATTAGATGTTAATGCTAAAATAATTACTACTGCTGGTATCCACGGCCGTATTGTTGAAGTTAGCGAAACTACCTTTTTGGTTGATGTAGGTAATGGTGTGAAACTTCGTTTTGACAAATCAGCTATCGCATTAGATGCTTCTAAGGCAGCTAATAGTGATGTAGCTAAGAAATAAGCTTAATTTGTATTAAGCATAAAAAGCCACTCTTCTCGGGTGGCTTTTTTTATGGGCTAGTAGGGCCGATGTAAAGGTCGCATATTCTTTAGGCTGGTCTTTGGCTTTAATACCTTGAAGTGTTACCTTTGTTTATATGGTGCAACCGAGGATAGGTAAAGTTAAGAAACGGAAGATCGCAATCTTCTTGCGATGTATACTGCTATCTTTTGTGGCTTGGTTGTTAATTGCAATCTCTAGTGTGCAGACCTTCACGATTAAGGCAGGTATATCCTATGTAAATATTCCTGAGCAAAAAGCCTTTCACCCCTTGCAATCTGATACGGTAAGTATTCAGATGAAGATGAGCGGTTGGAAGATCTTTCTTCGTAAGCTTCAGCCGGATACACCTCATGTGCAGGTAGACTTAAGCGGCTTAAAAACCCGTAGCTTTATTGTTTTTACGAATCAACTCA